>CAZJAS010000041.1:0-19498 GCA_964544135.1 uncultured Clostridium sp.
TGGCACTTTGGTAGAACTTATTCATTTTTAAGTTGCAATTTACGGAAACTCAAGAGAAACCTATGAATGTTTTATGAGATATCTGGAAATAAATTCTTAAACTTTTACAAATTTTATATAAATGTAGTGGGATTGGTTTACTTTGGAAATTAGGAATGATAGAATATATGCAATCGTTTATGATGAAATGACCAAATATTGGAGGAAAATAATGCAACCTGTGAGTAAATTTGAAAAAAAGTTCGGAAAGTACGCAATACCGAACCTATCTACTATATTGATTATGTGCTATGCGGTGGGGTATGTGATTCAACTTTTGAATGGTAATTTTTTAAGTTACTTGACACTAAATCCTTACCATATTCTCCAAGGACAGGTATGGAGGCTGCTTACCTGGGTAGTGGTACCTCCTTCCACGGGGAATATTTTTATGACATTGATTATGCTGTATTTTTATTGGTCCATCGGTTCTACCCTGGAGCGGACATGGGGTACCTACCGGTATAATGTCTATATCTTCTCCGGTATGATTTTTACGATAATAGGCAGTTTTATTGCATTGGGTTCTTGTTATTTGTTTTATGGTGAGGCATGGGCTTTATCAAATCCGGCCAATGCAACCAATATTTTCAGATATGGATTCTCTTTCTTTAGTACGGGCTATATCAATATGTCCATATTTTTGGCATTTGCGGCTACCTTCCCGGATATGCAGGTGCTTTTGATGTTCATTATACCGATTAAGGTAAAATGGATGGGAATCGTATATGCGGTTTTGGCAGCATGGGAGTTTATTGCAGGAGCAAAATTGCCAGGTTTGGATTTAAGTATCTTTTCCCGTATTGCTCTTTTATCCTCGCTCCTTAACTTTATTGTATTCTTCCTGGTATTTAAAAAACGAATTATCAGGAATCCAAAGCAAATGAAACGGCAGCATGAGTTTAAAAAAGAAGTACACCGAAGTAGTGGCAGTACGGTAACAAAGCATAAATGCGCTATTTGCGGAAGAACGGAAGATACGAATCCCGAGCTTGATTTCCGCTTTTGTTCTAAATGCAATGGGAATTATGAATATTGTCAGGATCATTTATTTACACATCAACATATCAATTAGAAAAAGGTTATGATTATGGAGAAAGAAGAATTATTTTCTAAAAAATTACAAGAAATCAGATACTTAGCCCAAACACAGGGTGATGAGGTAAGTGATGCTCAATTATTAGATATCCTAGCGGAATTTGATTTGGATCATGATAAGCTTACAATGGTGCATGATTATTTAAAAAGCTATCATATCAAAATAGGAGAGCCGGTAGAGGATACCGATCTGACCGGTGAAGAAAAAGAATATTTAAAAGAGTATTTAAATGAATTATCCTCTCTTGAATTAATAAATGAAAATGAGTATGAAGCCATAGTTTTGCAGGCCATGGCAGGAGAGCTGCAGGCACAGGAGCGTCTGATTCATCATTATTTACCTATTGTGACAGATGTGGCAAAATTATACGCGGGTCAGGGAGTTCCCTATGAGGATCTGATCGGCGAAGGAAATATGGCCCTAGCCATGGACGTTAAGATGCTGGGTGCTTTTGAAAATGTAGAAGAAGCAATGAATGCTCTTGTGATATCCATCATGAATGCCATGGAGGATTATATTCAAAATAATGCTAAGGAAGGAAAAAAGGATAGAAATATTGCGGATAAAGTTAATAAAGTAGCAGATGCGGCAAGAGAGCTTTCTGAAGCTTACGGCAGAAAGGTGAGTCCAGAGGAGCTGGTAAAAGAGGGAGACCTTACTATAAAAACCATACGGGATGCGATTCGTTTTAGCGGTGGCCGGATTGAAGATTTGGAGAATCAATTATGAATATAGATAAGAGGATAACCAACAGTGCGTCAGGAAACCGTGATTACAAATACGTGCTTCAGGACATCTCAACTTTGTATCTGGGAGCTAGATATACCTATGATGAACTGATTGAAGAGAAGGAAATTCCATTTAAAATCAAGACATTAGTCAATCGATATATAAAACCAGAGCTTTCCGGGGAAAATCTTTCATTAGAAAGTCATTTTTATTATATGATGGGTGAGGGATTTGCCTATCAAACCTTTTTACAGCTTAAGACAAAAGTGAAATTCAGTGTATTGCAGGAAAAAAAGGGAGTCGGAGGACGGATTCAGAAAATCTATGCTACCAAAACCATGAAGCTGCAGGATTTTGTGAAGATTCCGACTGATAAAAAAGAAGAAGAGGGCATTATGATACAGGAAATCAGTTTTTCTAAATTAGCGCTGATGGGACTGTAGAGAAAGGAAATTAAAACAATATGAAATTAGAAGAGCTGAAGAGTTATGAAATTTTGGAGAAAAGGACTATATCGGATTTAAATTCCGAAAGTTATATACTAAAACATAAAAAAACAGGCGCTAAAGTAGCTCTGCTTTCCAATGAGGATGAAAACAAGGTTTTTTATATCGGTTTTCGGACAACACCAACAGACAGTACGGGAGTAGCACATATTCTGGAGCATACCGTGCTTTGCGGCTCAAAAAATTTTCCCGGAAAAGATCCTTTTATTGAATTGGCTAAAGGATCGCTAAATACTTTTCTAAATGCCATGACCTTTCCTGATAAAACATTATATCCCGTAGCAAGCTGTAATGATAAGGATTTTCAGAATCTCATGCATGTATATTTGGATGCTGTTTTTTATCCCAATATATATAAAGAAGATAAAATTTTTAAGCAAGAGGGATGGAGTTATGAACTGACCGATAAAAACGATACACTTAAACTAAACGGTATCGTATATAATGAGATGAAAGGAGCCTTTTCGTCTCCCGATGATGTCTTAGAAAGGGAATTAATGAGCTCCCTATATCCCGATACTACCTACGGGTATGAATCCGGTGGTGATCCCGATGTAATTCCTCAGTTGACCTATGAAGATTTTTTAGATTTCCATAGAAAATATTATCATCCTTCCAATAGCTATATCTATTTATACGGAAATATGGATATGGCAGAAAAATTAGATTTTATTGATAAAGAATATCTTTCCGCATTTGAGGAGGATACCGTGGACTCTGAAGTAGAGACTCAGCAGGAATTTAAAGCGGTAAACAAAGTAGTTAAGGAATATCCCATCGGCATGGAGGAAAGCGAAAAAGAAAATACCTATTTTGCTTATAATATGTCCATAGAAAACACTTTAGACAAAGAGCTTTATATTGCGTTTCAAATCATTGATTATGCGCTTTGCTCCGCACCCGGTGCGCCCTTAAAGCAGGCCTTGGTAGATGCCGGTATCGGAACGGATATTTACAGTCATTTTGAAAACGGAGTGAAACAGCCTTATTTTAGTATTGTTTCCAAAAATGCGGATGCAGAAAAGGAAGAGGAATTTCTTACAATCATTCAAAAGGTACTTGAAGAAACTGTGGCTAAGGGCTTTGACAAGAAAGCTTTGCTTGCAGGATTAAATTATTATGAATTTAAATACAGAGAAGCGGATTACGGCTCCTATCCCAAGGGATTGATGTATGGGCTTCAAATGATGGACAGCTGGCTGTATGATGAAACAAAGCCCTTTATCCATGTGGAAGCCAATGCCACCTATGCTTCCTTAAAGGAAAAGGCGGGCAGCAGTTATTATGAAGAATTGGTACAAAAATATTTAATAGATAACCCTCATAAATCCATAGTAGTTTTACTTCCTAAAAAGGGGCTGACCGAAGAGAAGGACAGGGAACTTGCAAAGCAGCTGGCAGAATATAAGGCAGGGCTGGACGAGACGGCACTTCATCAAATCATTACAGAAACCGAGGCACTTTTAGAGTATCAGGATGCTCCCGATACGGCGGCGGATTTGGAAAAAATTCCTCTTCTTTCTATAGAAGATATCAAGAAGGATGCAACTAAATTCGTTAATGAGTTACGTAAAATAGATGATACCGACTTTTTATTTCATGATTTATTTACCAATGGTATCGGCTATTTGCGACTGATATTCAAATTGGATCAATTACCTGCAGACCTATTCCCGTATATCGGTATTTTAAAAGGTACTTTAGGCGTTTTAAATACAGAGCATTATAATTATGCTGATTTATTTAATGAGATGAATATCATAACCGGGGGTATGTCCGCGGTAAACAATGCATATGGCAGTTATTTGGACGAGAATAAGTGTACGGTAACTCTGGAGTTAAAGACCAAGGTTTTGGATGGAAATCTGCAAAAGGCTGTTGATTTAATGCAGGAGATAATCATGACCTCCGATTTTTCGGATAAAAAACGGTTGAAGGAAATTTTAGCTGAGGGTAAATCCAGAATGCAGGGGCAGATGATTTCTGCGTCCCATAGTATAGCTGTTAACAGAGCATTATCAGGAATATCCTTGACGGCGGCTATGAACGAAGTGTTATCCGGTATTGATTTCTACAGATTAATAGAGAGACTTGATAAATCCTTTGAGCAGGAATCAGATGATTTAGTAGAAAAATTACAAGCATTGGCGGCATCTATATTCAGACCGGAAAATTTGATGGTTGACTTTACCGGCAGTAAGGATACGGCTGCAGTTTTACCTGATATGATTCAAGAATTGAAGGGTGCTTTATATACGAAGCCGGTGAAGGAAGGAAAATATATTCCCCGATTAATAAAGCAAAAGGAAGGATATATGACACCCGGACAGGTACAATATGTCTGCAGGGCGGGAAACTTTAAGCATAAGGGATTGAAATACAACGGCTCCTTAAAGGTGCTAAAGGTGATGATGGGATATGATTATCTTTGGAATCAGATAAGGGTAAAGGGAGGTGCATATGGCTGTATGTGTGCCTTTGGAAGATCGGGGGACAGCTTCTTTGTATCTTACCGTGACCCTAATCTGAAAAATACCATTGAAGTATATGAAAAGGCAGCGGATTATATTGCGGCATTTGAGGCTGATGAAAGAATGCTTACCCAGTATATTATCGGTGCAATCAGTGATTTGGATATGCCTATGAATCCTGCGGCAAAGGGGCTTTTTTCACTCAGCGGATTTATGACGGATTTGACAGATGCGGATTTACAGAAGGAAAGAGATGAATTGCTTCAGACAACTGCAGAAGATTTTAGGAAAACTGCAATATATATAAAGGAGTTTATGTCAGAGGATTGTTTATGTGTAGTCGGAAATGCGGGAAAAATCAAGGAGGCGGGAGGCTTATTTGATAAGGTTGAAAATCTCGTAGTTTAGTTCAAAAAGGGAGGGAAAGTATGAAGAAGTCGAAAATATTTTTATTAGCATTTGGTTTGACAATTTGTTTGGCAGGCTGCGGATCGAGTAAGAAAGCCACCGGACCGGACACACTTAGCTTTGCGGATCAAAATTATGCAATGATGGATGACGGGGGGATTTATGGGGAAGCACCAATGGATAATGAATCCTATTCGTCTGCCAAGGTAAGTGGGGAGGAAGGTCCCTCTGCAGCAGAAAGTGCACGCGCAGGCAGAAAGCTGATCAGAACAGTAAATTTAGATGTAGAGACTATGGAATTTGACAATATGCTTTCTTATGTGCAAAATAGAACAGCGGAGCTTGGCGGTTACGTGGAAAGTATGAATGCCTATAATGGGAGCAGGTATAATAATTATTCCTACAATACCACCGGTTATGTCAATGATAGGACTGCGAGCCTGAAGCTGCGTATTCCCAAAGAAAACTTGGATGTGTTTCTTTCGGAAGTTGCCGAAAACGGCAATATCATAAACCGGTCGGAGCAGGAAATAGACGTGACTCTGGATTATGTTGATTTAGACAGCCACAAGGCAGTGCTTTTAGCGGAGCAGGAGAGGCTTCTTACTTTTATGGAGCAAGCGGAAACCATGGAGGATATTATTGTCCTAGAATCCAGATTATCCGAAATACGCTACCAGATTGAGAGTATGGAAAGCCGGTTAAGGACTTTTGATAATCAAATCGAATACAGTACGGTTTATATCGGTATTACAGAGGTAGTGGAGCTGACACCTGTACAGACAAAAGAACAGACCACTTGGGAACGAATCAGTGAAGGCTTTATGCATAGCCTAAAAAGTATCGGCAACGGAATAAAGGAATTTTTTGTAGGTCTTGTGATTATAAGTCCTTATTTGGTAATGCTTGCCGTTATTGTATTATTCATCGTAGGAATTACACTGTTCAGCATAAAAAAGAGTACAAAAAAAAGACTGGAAAAAATGAAAAATATGCCACCCATGGGATATGCGGGACAGGGGCAGCATGCTCAGTACCCAGGGCAGCTACCGCAACCCGGGCAGCTACCGCAACCCGGGCAGCTACCGCAACCCGGGCAACCACAGCATTTCAGACAGCCACAGCCGGGGCAATCACAACAACAAGGCCAGCCGCAGCAAGGGCAGGTTCAGCAACCGGGTCAACAACAGTCACAGCCGGGTCAACCGCAGAAACAAGGCCAGCCACAGCCGGGGCAACCACAACAAAACGAACATAATCAACAAACTGTGCAGGATATACAGCCGGAAAATGGAAAAGAGTAGCAATCATAGAAACAGAGGATGAATCAATGAATGAGAATGCAGCATTTAAATCGGGGTTTGTTACCTTGATCGGGAGACCCAATGTGGGAAAATCCACACTGATGAACTGTTTAATCGGGCAAAAAATAGCCATTACATCTAATAAGCCTCAGACGACGAGAAATAAAATTCAAACAGTTTATACATCGGAGGAGGGACAGATTGTATTTTTAGACACCCCGGGTATTCATAAGGCTAAGAACAAGCTGGGAAATTATATGGTAAATACGGCGGAAAAAACATTATCCGAGGTAGATGTGATTCTCTGGTTGGTAGAGCCCAGTAATTTTATCGGGGCAGGTGAGCGTCATATTATTGAGCGGCTGCAAAAGACAAAGACACCCGTAATACTGGTAATCAATAAAATTGATACAGTGAAAAGAGAGCAGCTTTTAGCTTATATTGATACTTATCGAAAGGAACTGGATTTTGCGGAAGTAGTACCTGTTTCGGCATTAAAGGCAGACAATACCGATACGCTGCTAAATTGTATATGGAAATATTTACCCTATGGACCGGCCTTTTATGATGAAGATACGATTACGGATCAGCCTACCAGGCAAATTGTGGCAGAGCTGATCCGTGAGAAGGCTCTCAGGTTATTGGAGGAAGAAATTCCCCATGGCGTAGCGGTGAGTATTGAAAGCATGAAATTCAGAAAAGGTATTGTTGATATAGAGGCTACCATTGTTTGTGAGAGAGAGTCCCACAAGGGTATCATCATCGGCAAAAATGGCAGTATGCTTAAAAAAATCGGCTCATTTGCCCGCCCTGAAATAGAAAACATGCTGGAATTAAAAGCTAATTTACAGCTCTGGGTAAAGGTGAAAAAGGATTGGCGTGACAGTGATTTCTTTTTAAAAAATTTTGGATATAAAGAAAAACATACAGAGGATTAACGAATAGAAAACCAAAATAAGCGAACCCTAATATTGTACGAGCGGAGTTAAAATTCTGCATATATGAGAAAACATTAGAAGGGGGCACAAGATGAACAACGAGAATTACTGGAAGCAATTTATAGCAAGCGGAAGAGTACAGGATTATCTGACTTATGCGCGGGAAGAGGGACAAAACAAGGTGGCTTTGGAAAAAGATGATGTGTTCCGAAGGGCCAAAGGAGAATACCCCTATGCAGGATTTTATAGTAGTGACGGGAATGGTATTGAGCCAGACTCCTGTAGGTGAATATGACAGGCGGGTATGTATATTGACGAAAGAAAGAGGGAAGATTTCTGCTTTTGCAAAAGGTGCAAGAAGACCGGGAAACCGGTTCATGGCAGCAACCAACCCTTTTTCTTTCGGTCAGTTCAAGCTATATGAAGGAAGATATTCTTATAATATAACGGAGACCAGTATCAGCCAATACTTTGAAGAGCTTCGGGTGGATTACATAGGTGCGTATTATGGGATGTACTTTTTAGAGATTGCGGATTACTATACCAGAGAAAACAATGATGATACAAACATGCTGAAATTATTATACCAAACAATGCGGGCATTGCTCCATCCGACCCTGCCGAAAGCCTTAATAAAGTGTATTTTTGAATTAAAATCTCTTGTGGTAAACGGCGAATATCCGGGGGTTCCCCTAGATAAAAAACTTTGTGATTCCACAATATATGCAATGCAATTCATAGCGGATGCGCAGATTGAAAAGCTCTATACCTTTATGGTAACGGATGAAGTATTGAAAGAACTTCAGACAGTTGCTGACAGATATAGAAGACGTTTTATGGACAGAACATTTAAAAGTCTCGAAATATTAGAAAGTCTGTGTTGAAAAACCAATTTAATTTCGCTATAATAAGAAATGGTGATTTTAGACATGGGCAGAATATTTCAATAAAGGAGAATAAAAAATGCAGGGAAAAAGATATATGGCCATATGGGCTGCCATTATTTCTGTTTTGTGCGCCTCTCTTTTTTTATCAGGCTGCGGGGAACAAGAAAGTGGTGTGCAGATTACAAACCTGCAGATAGAAAAAGACGGAAGGGTTATCAGCAATATTGTTGAAGATTTTGAAAAAGAAATCTATACGATTGAAGAGCTTGATACAATGATTCAGGAAGAGATAGCCGCTTATAATAAGGCTGTATTGGATAATACTCAGCGTTCACAGGCCATTTCATCCGAAAAGGTGGAAATCAGCCAAGAGGATCAAAATAAAGTGTTGGTTACCATGTTATATGCCTCTTGTGAGGATTATATGGCGTTTAACGATGAAGAATTGTTTTTTGGAACAATAGCCCAGGCAAAGGAAGCAGGATTTGATTTAAACGTGGAGCTTGTCAGTGCTTCGGATGATTCCCATAAAATTACGAAAGAAGAAATAGCAGGTATGGCTGACAACCATATCTTTATTATCAGGGAAAATATACAGGTTACACTTTCGAATAAAATATTATATATGACTGCGGGTACTGAGCTGTTAAATAATAAAAGTTTTAACGTACAAAACACCGATGGTCTGACATATATTATCATGAAATAAAATAGGTAATTGCAAAACTCATATCTAGTGGCTCTACTCAACATATTACTTTGGAATGCCTTTTTTTCTATGGAAATGAGACCATAAGGGATTCCTAAATGCATGGAAGTCTTTGCTGAACATGCTTTTACACTTAGGGGCTCATTGGAATGGTTAGAAAAACCGGCTGACAAAGTATTATGATGAGTAGAGCCCTTTGGAAAATTGCAATTACCGATTGAAATAAATAAAAGAAAGGATAAATATATCGCAAATAATCTGCGATATGCATGGGAATAAAATGGAAAAAACAATGGAGAAAATTGTGGCATTGGCGAAAACAAGAGGATTTGTATATCCGGGTTCTGAAATTTACGGAGGACTTGCCAATACCTGGGACTATGGTAATTTAGGTGTGGAGTTAAAAAACAATGTTAAAAAAGCGTGGTGGCAGAAATTCATTGTAGAAAACCCTTACAATGTAGGTGTGGACTGCGCTATTTTAATGAATCCCCAAACATGGGTGGCCAGCGGTCATTTAGGAGGATTTTCAGATCCCCTCATGGACTGCAAGGAATGCCATGAGCGTTTCCGTGCGGATAAACTGATTGAAGACTTCTGTAAGGAGAAAGAAATTCCGTTAGAAGAGAGTGTGGATGCATGGAGTCAGGAGAAAATGAAGGCCTTTATTGAGGAACATAACGCACCCTGCCCTACCTGCGGTAAACATAATTTTACAGATATCAGACAGTTTAATTTAATGTTCAAAACATTTCAGGGTGTTACGGAAGAAGCAAGGAATACAGTGTATCTAAGACCTGAAACAGCACAGGGAATCTTTGTAAACTTTAAAAATGTACAGAGGACTTCCCGTAAGAAGATTCCGTTCGGTATCGGACAAATCGGTAAGGCCTTCCGTAATGAAATAACACCGGGCAACTTTACCTTCCGTACAAGAGAGTTTGAACAGATGGAATTGGAATTTTTCTGTGAGCCGGGTACGGATTTAGAATGGTTTGATTATTGGCGTGCTTTTTGCCGTGATTGGCTGATTAGCCTTGGAATGAAAGAAGAAGAGATGCGAATGAGGGATCATGATCCGGACGAGCTTTCCTTCTATAGCAAGGGTACTACCGATATTGAATTCTTATTCCCCTTTGGATGGGGTGAGCTTTGGGGCATTGCAGACAGAACTGATTATGATTTAAATCAGCATGCCAAAGAATCGGGACAGGATATGTCTTATTTTGATGATGTAAAGGGTGAGAGATACATACCTTATGTTGTGGAGCCTTCTTTGGGTGCAGACCGAGTAGTGCTTGCGTTCCTTTGCGCGGCTTATGATGAAGAAGAATTAGAGGGTGGTGATATGCGTACCGTATTGCGTTTCCATCCGGCTCTTGCACCTGTAAAAATAGGCATATTGCCTCTTTCCAAGAAATTAAATGAAGGTGCGGAAAAAATATATACGCAGCTTACTAAAAAGTATAATTGTGAATTTGACGACAGGGGTGCTATCGGCAAGAGGTATCGTCGTCAGGATGAAATAGGAACACCTTTCTGCATTACCTATGATTTCGATTCCGAGACAGACGGTTGTGTAACGGTGCGTTTCCGTGATTCCATGGAACAGGAAAGAGTAGCGATTACAAAACTGGATGAATATTTTGCAGATAAGTTTGACTTTTAATAATAAGTAATAGATATGGAGGATAAATACCATGAAGTCTTATGGTGTAAATGAATTGCGAAGGATGTTCCTTGAATTTTTTGAGAGTAAGGAGCATTTAAGGCTACAGAGTTTTTCTCTGATACCCCACAATGATAATAGCTTATTGATTATCAATTCCGGTATGGCTCCCTTAAAACCTTATTTTACGGGTCAGGAGATTCCACCGAAAAATAGAATAACCACCTGCCAAAAATGTGTACGCACAGGAGATATAGAGAATGTAGGAAAGACGGCAAGGCATCTTACCTTCTTTGAAATGCTCGGAAATTTTTCCTTCGGAGATTATTTTAAGAGTGAGGCAATTGCTTGGAGCTGGGAGTTTCTTACGCAGGTAGTGGGCTTGGATCCGGAGAAATTATATCCTTCTATTTTCTTTGAAGATGATGAAGCATATGATATTTGGACAAAAGAAATCGGAGTTCCCGGAGATAAAATCACTCGTTTCTATCGTGATGAAAATGGTGAATGTGATAATTTCTGGGAGCATGGCGCAGGACCCTGCGGTCCCTGTTCAGAAATATATTACGACAGAGGAGTTAAATATGGCTGCGGCATGCCCGACTGCAAAGTAGGGTGTGAATGCGATCGATACATGGAAGTTTGGAATAATGTATTTACCCAGTTTGAAAGTGATGGGAAGGGAAATTATACGGAACTGGCACAGAAAAATATTGATACAGGTATGGGATTGGAACGTCTTGCGGTTGTAGTTCAGGATGTTGATTCGGTATTTGATATTGATACCATGAAGGCAATTCGTGACCGTATTTGTACCGTTGCGGGCGTTGAGTACCAAAAAGAGGATAAGGTTGATGAGTCCATTCGTCTGATTACGGATCATATCCGTTCCACCACTTTTATGATAAGTGACGGAATTATGCCCAGTAATGAGGGGCGTGGTTATGTATTGCGCAGGCTGATCCGGCGTGCGGCAAGGCATGGCAGGCTTCTGGGAATCAGGGATCAGTTTATGGCTAATTTAAGCGAAACCGTTATCAATGAGTGCAAAGACGGCTATCCCGAGCTGCTAGAAAAGAAAGCTTTTATCTTAAATGTCTTAATGCAGGAAGAGGATAAATTTGATAATACCATTGATCAGGGACTGGCTATTTTATCTGAAATAGAAGAAGAAATGAAAAAAGAAGGTGTATTGACTCTCTCCGGTAAAGATGCTTTTAAACTATATGATACCTATGGATTTCCTGTTGATTTAACAGAGGAGATTTTAGAAGAAAAAGGGCTAAAGCTTGACAGCAAAGGCTTTGATGCCTGTATGCAGGAGCAGAAAGAAAAGGCTCGTAAGGCAAGGAAGGCTACCAATTATATGGGCGCTGATACTACCGTATATGAATCAATTGCAAGGGATATCACCACAGAGTTTGTTGGTTACGACAGATTGATGCATGAATCTAAGATTACTGTACTGACTACGGAAAGTGAAATTGTAAATGCCCTGACGGACGGAGAGCGCGGTACTATCGTTGTGGAGGAAACGCCCTTTTATGCTACAAAGGGCGGACAAAATGCTGATATCGGAATTATTACCACTGTTGACGGAGAATTCAAAGTACTGGATACCATTCCTCTTTTGGGCGGTAAGGTAGGTCATATCGGCAAAGTAGTAAAAGGAATGATAAAGGCGGGTGATACGGCAAAGCTTATGGTAGATGCCGAAAACAGAACTAATACATGTAAAAATCATAGTGCAACCCATTTACTGCATAAGGCATTGCGTGAAGTATTAGGCTCCCATGTGGAGCAGGCCGGTTCCTTTGTAGACAGCCAGAGATTACGGTTTGACTTCAGTCATTTTACTGCAATGACAGCGAATGAAATTGCCCGGGTAGAAGCGATTGTCAATGCGAAGATAGCAGAAGCGCTTCCTGTGCAAACCAATATTATGGATATCAATGAGGCGAAACAGACCGGTGCAACGGCTTTATTCGGTGAAAAATACAGTGAAAAGGTTCGTGTTGTTTCCATGGGGGATTTCTCTACGGAACTATGCGGCGGTACCCATGTTTCCAATACAGGCGTAATATCCATTTTTAAGATAGTATCCGAAAACGGTATAGCAGCCGGAGTGCGCAGAATAGAAGCGTTGACCGGAAGCGGTGTAATGACTTACTACAAAAAAATGGAAGATGCCATGGAAGCGGCAGCCAAAGCAATTAAAACAACACCGGATATGCTGGCGGAAAAAAGTGAACATCTCATGGCTGAGCTGAAAAGCTTACAAAACGAAAATGAAGCCTTGAAAGCAAAGGCGGCAAAAGAAGCTTTGGGAGATGTGATGGATCGGCTTAAAACTGTTAAGGATATGAAATTATTGGCAACCCATGTAGATAATGTGGATATGAATGGCTTGCGTGATTTGGGTGATTCCTTAAAGGATAAAATAGGCGAAGGCGTAGTGGTTTTGCTATCAGCACAGGGTGAGAAAGTCAATATGATAGCTATGGCAACGGATGATGCCGTGAAAAAAGGCGCTCATGCCGGTAATTTAATTAAAGGCATTGCTGCTTTAGTAGGCGGCGGAGGGGGCGGCAGGCCGAATATGGCACAGGCCGGCGGTAAGAATCCTTCGGGAATTCCGGCTGCAATAGAAGAAGCAGGTAAAGTGCTGGAAAGAATGCTTTAAAATATTAAAAAAATGAAAAAGTAGTTGACGTGAAATAAATTTATGATATAATGATTATTGTGCATGTTGACTGATGCAGAGATGCATGAGAATTTGTGTGTACATTATTAACCCATATCAGTCGAATTGCTTGAAGGGACTGAAGGGAGGTCGGGTGTAATTCATGTCAAACGTAATCGTAAAAGAAAACGAGACTTTAGATAGCGCGTTACGTCGTTTCAAGAGAAGCTGTGCTAAGGCAGGTATCCAACAGGAGATCCGCAAAAGAGAGCATTATGAGAAACCAAGTGTAAGACGTAAAAAGAAATCTGAAGCAGCAAGAAAACGTAAATATAATTAATCAGAAAAGTCCTAGATCTATTGATCCGGGACTTCTGTTATCTAAAAACAATTTTTACCGTAGCTTATGCTGCAAATGAGGAGAGGGAAAATATTATGTGGACGATAAAGTTGCTGGGAACGGATGTATATCATCTTGTTGCTGCGTTTGTAATCTACAGTATGTTAGGATGGCTGGTAGAATCTATCTATATGTCAATTTGCAACAAAAAGATCACTAATAGAGGGTTTGCTAAAAGTCCGTTTTGTCCGATTTATGGATTTGGTGCCGTAATCGGTTATTTTGTTTTGAGTCCGCTTCGTTTTAATGGTGTTTTATTATATTTTATCGGAGCAATTTCAGCTACTATATTTGAATTTATAGTCGGTAATCTTATGATAAAGCTTTTTGGGGAGCTTTGGTGGGATTATAATGAAAAGCCACTCAATTACAAGGGTATTATTTGCTTGGAAAGTACAATCGCATGGGGCTTTTATGCTTTAGGTATTGTTTATTTTCTGCATAATAAGGTATATCAGGCTATCAATTTAGTAGATCAGGGCATTGGAGTCCTTTTGATATCCGTAATTTTGTTCATTGTGTTTATAGATTATGTGATTCAACTTTTAAAAGCATTTAAAGTAGATGTAAACAAACCCAAGGAAGCCATTATAAAACGATATAAGGGCTTTAGAGCAAGATGGTATTAGTCATAAATTAGGTTATATATAATGCCGTACTACCATATCTTTATGTAAAGAGAGATAGGGAAGTGCGGCTTTTTGTTTGCGAAAATTATGAAAAAATGTTTTGCTTTTCTGCTGATACTTTTGGTGTTAGTACAGGAAAGTCTTACCGTATCGGCCAATGTATCCATTTCAACACCATCCGCCATATTGATTGAAGCATCTACCGGTAAGGTGATTTATGAATTGAATGCAACGGAACGCAAAAGTCCGGCCAGTATAACCAAGATAATGACGCTGCTTATTACTTTTGAGAAGCTGGCAGAAGGAAAAATATCACTGGAGGATGAAGTTATCACAAGCGCCTTTGCCAAATCAATGGGAGGCTCTCAGGTATTTTTAGATGAAGGAGAAGTTCAGACACTTGAAACGATGATAAAATGTATCGCAATTGCTTCGGGCAACGATGCATCTGTTGCAGTGGCGGAATACATAGCAGGATCAGAAGAAGCATTTGTGGGACTGATGAATGCAAAAGCGGCAGAGCTTAATATGGTGGACACTCATTTTGAGGATTGCAGCGGTCTGAGTGATTCGGATAATCATTATACATCAGCTAGGGATGTTGCAATTATGTCCAGGGAGCTTACTGTCAAATATCCTGAGATATTTAATTATTCTCAAATTTGGATGGAAGATATTACCCATGTGACAGCAAATGGAACCAGTCAGTTTACACTGGCAAATACCAATAAGCTGCTAAAGCAGTTTGAATGGGCTACCGGTTTAAAAACAGGCTCTACAGATAAGGCTAAATACTGTTTATCAGCCACAGCATCAAAAGATGGCATTGATTTGATAGCGGTAATCATGGGTGCGCCGGATTACAAGATAAGGTTTCAGGATGCGGCTACCTTGCTGAATTATGGATTTAATATAAGCAAGATGTATCTCGATGAAAATACGGATATGTTGTCACCGCTTTCGGTAAAGGGCGGAGTGGAGGATTATGTTCCCCTTATCTATGCAGAAGAATTTCGTTATCTTGACCTGGCGGGGAATAATTTAAGTCTGGTGGAGAAGGCATGGGATATACCCGAACCTGCACAGGCTCCTTTTGAAAAAGGAGAGGTGGCAGGTGAAGCGGTGTATAGCTTGAACGGTATTGAGATCGGAAGAGTACCGATATTGTATGGTGAAAGCGTAGAAAAAGCAGGTTATGGGGATTATTTGTTGAAAATATTGGGCTCATTTTTACTGTAACAGTATTTGTGCAGGAAACTAAAATATGGTATACTAGCCTTATTCTTTGCAGTGCAAAGCAAGTCCTTAACAGGGCTGCTTTGCGCCGGCAAGCATGAGGATGACAGAAAGGAACTAACGGTATGTTTTCAGTATTATGTACGGTGTTTTCCATACTGATAGTGTTTGGGCTTTGGGTAATCCTATATGATACTCATCGATTTGTAGTCGTTAAACATTGTTTTAAATCAGCTAAGATAAAGAAAACAACAAGGCTTGTAATGATGTCCGATTTGCATAATTATCAATACGGTAAGGATAATGAGCAATTACTTCAAGCTATTTATGAGGCGGCGCCCGATGCCATTGTAATTTGCGGAGACATGATTACAGCAAATAAAAATGAAAAGATTGATAATACCTTAGCTCTCCTTAAAAAGCTGAAGGAAAAATATCCTATCTATTATGCCTTCGGTAATCATGAACAGAAAATAAGCATGCAAAAAAAACGATATGGGGATATGAAGGAGCAATTTGAGAAGGGACTGGCTGAAATAGGGATAAGGCCCATAAGAAATGCCCATGTAAGTCTTCCCAACAGAGGAATTATTATTTACGGACTTGAGGTTGAAGCGGATTACTATCAAAGATTTTCAACCAAGCTCATGCCCGAGGGATATCTGGAAGAATGTATCGGAAAAAAGGACAAGTCTTCCTTTGGTGTATTGCTTGCTCACAATCCCGAATATTTTCCGGAGTATGCGGATTGGGGGGCAGAATTGGTTTTATCGGGTCATATACATGGTGGCATTATTCGAGTTCCTTTTTTGGGAGGTTTTATTTCACCGGCAATCCGTTTTTTCCCAAAGTATGACGGCGGGCTTTTTAAAGCGGATGGTGCTAACATGGTTATAGGGAGGGGAATCGGCACCCATACACCTCGTGTCAGGGTGTTTAATCCGGCAGAGCTCTTGGTGATTGATTTGGCCCCAGCAGATAGCAGAGAAGAGGATTTTGCTTGCATTGACAGGAAAAAACAGGTAAAATAAACAGCGGAGTAAATGATAATGGATACCGGATGGGAGTTAAAATGGCAATACCTGTTAAATTGGAGGTATTTGAAGGTCCCCTAGACCTTTTATTACACCTGATTGATAAAAATAAAATTGATATATATGATATTCCCATTGTGGAGATTACATCACAATATTTGGTATATATCCGAGAGATGCAGACAGAGGATATGAATATCATGAGCGAGTTTTTGGTTATGGCAGCAACGCTTGTGGATATTAAATGCAGGATGCTATTGCCAAAAGAGGTGAATGAAGAGGGAGAAGAAGAGGATCCCAGAGCGGAATTGGTGCAACGTCTGTTAGAATATAAAATGTATAAATGTATGTCTTTTGAATTAAAGGACAGGCAGGTGGATGCCGGAAGATATCTATTTAGAGTTCAGAGTCTTCCAAAAGAAGTGGAGGGATATAAACAACCCATTGATTATGAAGATTTAATCGGTGAAATCAATATTCAAAAGCTTCAGGAGATTTTTAAATCCATAATAAAAAAACAAGAGGATAAGATTGATCCCATCAGGAGCAATTATGGAGATATCCAAAAAGATGAAGTTGATATGGGCTTGAAAACCATCTATGTAACAGAGTATATTCAGGAACATAAAAGCTTCAGTTTTCGTCAATTATTAGAAAAACAAGATAGTAAGATGGAAGTGATTGTAACCTTCCTGGTTATTTTAGAAATGATGAAAATCGGAACAATTAAAATATCACAGGAAGATATATTTGACGATATTATTATTACAAGCAGCAATGAAGTATAACTAAGTATTCGGATAAGGGTCAGGAAAGGCAAAATGGAAAGACAAAATGTGGAGGCAGTGCTGGAGGCGATTTTGTTTACCATGGGGGATTCCGTGGAAATAAGCAGGCTTGCAGCGGTAGTGGAATTAGACAGTAATGAAATTAAAGAAATATTGGATCATATGCAGGAAAATTATGTAAAGGAAAACAGGGGAATCTCTCTGTTATTTCTGGAAGACAGCGTTCAACTTTCCACTAAGCCGCAAATGTATGAATACCTTATAAAAATAGCTAAAACCCCCAGAAAAATGATATTGACTGAAACTGTTTTAGAAACACTTTCCATTATTGCTTATAAACAGCCGGTAACGAGATTGGAAATAGAACGTATTAGGGGAGTTAGCTGTGATCATGCGGTAAATAAGCTTCTGGAATATGATTTGATTATGGAGTTGGGGCGAAAGGATGCGCCCGGACGTCCACTCTTATTTGGTACAACAGAACAATTTTTACGTTGTTTTGGCGTTAAATCCTTGGATGAGCTGCCGGAGCTTTCTACGGTACAGGTAGAAGAATTCAAACAGCAGGCAGAAGCTGAGGCGGGTCTTTTGCATCCGGTTATGGAAGAAGAATAAAATACGTTTTAAAAACAAACTAAAATACATATACATAGTAGCAACGAAGAGAAAGAATGTTGCTGCTATGTATTTTTTTAATTGTAAGAAGAAAATGAAAGGTGTAAAGCATTGTATTTGCTTACTGCTTGCCTTGCTATTGATTATCGGAATAGGTCCGCTTACCGTATGGGGGGCGGAGGATCCATCCCTATACGCGACTGCGGCAGTACTGATGGATGCGGATACGGGGAGGATTCTTTATAGTAAAAACGGTGATGCTTTTATGTCAAATGCCAGTACAACTAAAATTTTGACATGTATATTGGCAATAGAATATGCATCCATGGAAGATGTGGTAGAAGTATCAGCCTATGCTGCCAGTATGCCTAAGGTAAAATTGTTTATGAAAGAGGGAGAACGTTTTATACTAAAAGATTTGCTGTATTCGCTGATGCTGGAATCTCATAATGATTCTGCAGTAGCCATAGCCGAGCATGTAGGAGGGAGCTTGGAGGGATTTGCAGCAATGATGAATGAGAAGGCAAAACAAATCGGCTGCAAAAACACATGGTTCATAACTCCAAACGGATTGGATGCAACACAGACAATTACGGACGAGGGAGGTAATGCAATTTTGCTTTCCCATGGAACCTGTGCAGAGGACCTTGCCCTGATTATGGCATACTGTACTTTTTACTCGCCGGCGGCCGAAACATTTCTGCAAATAACCCAAACCGCTTCTTATACGTTTACAAGTATTGAGGGAAGGAGTTTTTCCTGCACCAATCATAATGCGTTCTTAAATATGATGGAAGGAGCACTTTCAGGTAAAACAGGATTTACCAATAAGGCGGGGTATTGCTATGTAGGAGCGTTAGAAAGGGATGGAAAGCGGTTTACCATAGCTCTTTTAGCCTGCGGGTGGCCAAACAACCGGAGCTATAAATGGGCTGATTCCAAGGTGTTATTTAACTATGGACTGGAGAATTATATATACCATAGTTTAAAGGAAGCCGTCTATAATCCGGATGTTCTGCTTCCCATTCCCGTTGAAAATGGTCAAACGGATAGAATCGGGCAAACAGCCGTTACACAGGTTACGGTCAGGGAAGGAGAAAGCCAATATGGAGGCATAGGACATGGAGATGAAGCCGGACTCTTGCTTGCTGCAGATGAGAAAATAGAAGTATTTACTGATGTGGAAAAATCATTGACTGCACCGGTCACGAGAGATTCTGTTGTTGGTACCATACGTTATATGGTAGGAGATAATTGCCTGCGTGAGGATGAAATTGTAACCGTGGAAGATGTGGAGCAAATTGATTACTTTTGGTGTTTTTACAGAGTAATTCAGAAATTTTTATTTATATAA
>CAZJAS010000042.1:0-19492 GCA_964544135.1 uncultured Clostridium sp.
TTTCACGCTAACCTACATGCCACATCAGCGGCATAAACAACATATGGGAAGAATGGCTCGAAGAGATATTCTTCCGTGTGGAATTTAGAAATTATTAGTCTTCGTACTATGAAGACTTAGAATTTCTTTCCACACTACTACCTCCTTATATTACAAAAATAGTACTTGCACATAAATAGCTTGCAAGTACTATTTCACAACTCATTACCTTATAGTATTCTAATAGTTTTCACAACGCACTTCAAAATAAGACTGAGAGTAGCTGCATACCGGGCATACCTCGGGTGCTTTTTTACCCATCTCAAGGTGACCGCAAACACGGCATTCCCACATCGTCTCTTCACCCTTTTCAAAAACCTGCTGCATATCAACATTGTGTAATAATGCACGATAACGCTCTTCATGGGCTTTTTCAACTGCTGCTACTTTACGGAATCTCTCAGCTAACTCACTGAAGCCTTCTTCCTCAGCATCCTTTGCAAAACGATCATACATATCAGTCCATTCATAGTTCTCACCTTCGGCTGCATGTAATAAGTTTTTAGCTGTATCCTGTAAATGACCAAGCTCCTCAAACCATAGACGGGCGTGCTCCTGCTCATTTCTTGCCGTTTGTAAAAAGAGTGCGGATATTTGATCATAACCTTCTCTCTGGGCAACATTAGCAAAATAAGTATATTTATTTCTTGCTTGACTCTCACCTGAAAAAGCTTCCATTAAATTTTTCTCGGTTTTTGTTCCTGCGTACTTATTTTCAGATTCAGCCTTTTCTTCTACTAATACAAACACCGACGCGGGCTGTTTGCATCTGGGACATATAAAATCATCTGTTAACTCACCCTCGTGAATATACCCGCAAACCGTACAACGATATTTAGCCATTTTGTGACCTCCTAATATACAAATATAAATAAATTGTAACATACTTATTGTCTTTTTTCCAGTTATTTGATTATAAATCATAGTGCTTTTTATTACAGATGAAACATAATAATTATTTTATTTATCCAATCATAAATTATAAGTTAAGCAAATTTAGAAAATGCTCGGCAATTAATATCGGTATCCATATTAAATCCGAGAGATTTATAAAAACCAACTGTCTGATTGGTATAATCTGTTAATAAATGCATTTGATATACATTCTTATACTCCTCTAAAATTCGACGAAGGAGCGCTGTTCCAATCCCCTTATGTTGAAACTGGGGATAAATTAAAATATCCTGAATGAATATTACGGAATAGCCGTCGCCAACCACTCTTATAATACCAAGCAGCTTTTCACCCTGATAGGCACCATATACTTTTAAGGAGTTCCGGTAAGCATTTGCCAACATATCGGGATTTTCGGTATAATTAATCCAACCCACACTTTGATATAAATCTAAAATTTCTTGCTCATTATAATTTTTATATTCTTTTATTATATAATCCATCTATATATCTCCTTTTAATTTAATTCGTCTAACGAGATATATTAAAATTAAAAATAGAGTAATACCATCATAATTTCTCCCTTTAAATTATTTATAGGTAATTGCAAAACTTGCTTCCAAGTGGGCTCTACTCCTCATATTACTTTGGAATGCCATCTTTTTCTATGGAGATGAGAAGGGCTCATTGGAATGGTTAGAAAAACCGGCTGACAAAGTATTATGAAGAGTAGAGCCACTAGAAACGAGTTTCTTTTAGCTATCCATCCAACAGCTCGGTTTAAATTTTATGATGTATCTTATACTTGTTTACTCTTTATAGGGATTAGGCTGGCAGAATAAATAATTGCCGCCAAAACCAAGCAGGTAATAATCTGTATGATTTCCATACTATTAAATATAATCAGATTAAAGAACCAAATCAAAACAGCCCTCAGTGGTGCTATGGGAGTAAATACACTAATAATGATTATAATAACAGCATTTGTTACCCAGCCATACCAATGCCCTTGTATCAGAGTCAAGGTATGCACAACACAGCAAATCAGAGTCAAAAATGCCCACATTTGAAAAAATGCTATCATTACTCCATGCTTCATAAAACCAAACACATTAAATAGATCTAATACACCCAATATTCTGGTATTCAGAATAACGTCAATAGTAAAATAAATCAAAATGTGTAATAATATTGCAATTCCGGAGGCAATCACATAGGAAAGAATACTGCCTTTAAAAAAGTCTTTCCGCTTTCCTCCAAGATTCATTAGCATAGAAAAATTCTGGGCAGGAACAAAAATTGCAAGTAGTATCGGAAAGAGATATAAATAATTACCCCCTCCTAATGTATAATTTTGAGAGGAAGATAAAAGTATTAATGATGTTAAATAATTGATTACTACCAGTATCATAACAGGAATGACTATTTTAAACACAGTACCGGTATGTTTTAAATTGATTTTTGCCATGCTCAATGCTGTTTTCATTTAATTACCCTCCTTTTCGTCCCCGACAAGGCCAATAAAGAAATCTTGCAGGCTTAAAGATGCTATAGTATATTTATCACTATCCGGTAAACGTCTGTCATAAATATATTGTGAGAGAAAACCACCGGCTTTTATTTCGCTTAAGATACGCAGCCCCTTAGTTGCTGCTATCACATTTTCAGCAAAACCAGTTACACAATAAGCCTTTTCATCAATTTCACTCATATTACAGAACTGTATCAGCCGTCCTTTATGGATAATCATCAGCTGCTCCGCCACTTTTGCAATTTCATCAATAATATGTGTAGAAATAATTATGATTTTAGGATGTTTTTCATTATGCTCCTGCAGCATATCATAAAAATTCTTCCGCATTACAGGATCGAAACCAAGTACGGGCTCATCTAAAAGCAGGATTTCTTTGCCTGACGACAGCGCAAGCAGTGTATTTACCATTGCCTTCATTCCAAAGGAAAGCTGCTTATAACGTTTATTTCTATCCAGCTGAAAACGATCTGCAACTTCTAAGGCATAGGAAAGGTCAAATAAATGATTTAATTCAGATGCTGATTTAAATAATTCATCCAGCTTCATATTAAAATGTGCAGCATTGCTTTCCACATAATGTACTTCCTCCGGCATGGCAATTGAATCCACATTCTTACCATTGACATTGATGGTACCGGAATTGGCCGCAATATGACCGGACAATGTTTTAAGTAAAGTGGTTTTACCTGCGCCGTTTCTTCCTAAGAGGCAGTATATTCCATTCTCCTTAATCTTAATAGAAAAATCATGGAGTGCTACGGTTTTGCCATATTTTTTAGTAACATTCATCAGCTCAAATCATGGAAATTCTCCTTTATAATTTGTAATAACTTACTGTCTGTGATACCGATTTTCTTTGCTCCGCTTATAAATTCGGGAACGATATACTCATAAAACATCTTTTCCCGCTCCGACAAAATTTGTTCTCTTGCTTGTTCGGCTACAGCCATACCCACACCTCTCTTTTTATAAATAATTCCCCGGTCCGTTAGTGCACTGATGGCACGCTGTGCCGTTGCCGGATTGACAGATAAAAGTTTTGATATTTGAGGTGTTGAAATAATTAAATCATCTACACCATAAGTTCCGGCTAAAATATCATCCTCAATCATTTCAATAATCTGCACAAATACCGGTTTTTGATTATTCAAATTATTTCTCCCCCTTTCTCCTCCTCGGTTAATAAGTTAATCGCTTATGCCATTAACTATAGCCATACGATTTCCATTTGTCAAGTATATTTTATTATTTATATTAATTTAGATAAGTGGTACTTGAAATAAATTTCTTATATTCGATGCTTTTTATTACTTTACTAATAAAAAATGATGAAAAAACGCAATCTCTTTAAAACGATCCATATTACTAACCTTTAACTCCAACTCTAACATTTTTTCCTGCCATTCTCTATTAAATTTAATTTCATTATCCTGTATCAATCCAAAAAATGTACGTATCCCAAATATTTTATCTATGGTAAGCAAATACTGATCTGCCCATTTAATAATCTGCTCTTCCTCATAATATTTTATTTCACCAAAGCTTTCTGATAAAGTCTGCTGCCCCTCAACCTCTTTGATTGCCAGCTCAATATTGTTTTCAAACACAACCCTTTGCATAATCCTGCCTAAATGATTATGCTTTACCAGTGATAATACACCGCTCTTTTTGAGAACCCTACTGAATTCCTTAATATAGTCCTCTTTATTGTCTACATATTCTAAAACATTATGACAAGCAATAAAATCAAAATGGTTATCGGGAAATTGCTTTAGCAGCTCCAAGCTGCCAATCATCTGCTCATACTCATTTTCTTTCACTCGCAGCCTGCACATTTCTTTACTAGGTTCAATGGCAATTACATGATTATGTAAAGCCAAAAAGTTTGCAGTAATTCCAAAGCCGCTTCCATAATCCAATACATTCTTAGACTGAACAAAGGATAAGTGATTCCAAATCATTTCATAAAAAAGTTTACTCCATGGCTTTTGTGTGTTTTCAAAGTATTTCTGCAATTTATCCATTGTTTCTTTCTTCCATTCTTATTTTCTTATTATATTTAATGCACCGCCAAGGTTCACTTATTAGGCGGTGTGCGTTTACTGTTTTAATTTACTGTTCATCATTATGGTTTGGGAATAAGGATGGTCCTGACCTTCCTTGTTACTAACCTCAAGCAATACTCCTGATTTTATCATTTCTTGCAATCTTAAGTACAACCAGCGATCTCCGACTCCCGGTATTTGCATTAATGTTTTACCAAGCAGCCCGGCAATCTTCCATTCACCCTCAGGCATATTGCTCCTAAGTGCAAAATCATAAAAGTCAGCCGGCACATTACAAAGCTTACCATTAATGACAGCCCGTAAAGATGCGTTTGTACTTACTAAATCACTCCAAATATTTGCATAAGCGTTTCGTTCACATAGGCTCAGTTTCTTCTCATATTGGATTAAGCCCCCTATCTCCTCGGCAGGTACTTCTCCTGTATTTCGATAGGTAATTAATGTATTCTCTCTTACAATCTGTTTTGGAATAGAAACAATGAAAAGAGGGGTCTCTGATTCTAACATAGAATGACAGATATAATACAATCCACATAAGTCTTGGGGGTCCTCTCCGCCTATCCACATTCTGATGGGTTCTAAGGTGGTCCTTGCTTCTTGAATTCTTGTAAGGGCATGTTGATTCTGCTCCCATATTTCATCGGATACATTCGCATAGTCTGCAAATAATGTATCCAGTAATTTCTTACGAGCCTTCTTATCTGTATTCATATCTGAAATATCACCCATATCCAATGCAAGTGTAAGTGCTTCTACATCCTTACCACTACCTTCCATCGTCACGCCGGACCAATTCTGTTTCTTTTTATACTCTCTTTTGGCCTCTTTTTGCTCTTTTTTTGTGCCTCCGATTACACCGATTGCACCGGTGTATTTACTTCCTTGTTTTATGGACTTTGCTACTTTTAAAGCACCGGCAAAGCCTTCGCTAAATGCGAGTTCTATCATAAAATACTCCTTTCGGTCTTAACATTATTCACATAATCATTAGTAGCATAATGAATCCGTTTATGATTTCATATTATTTTTTCATTATATTATAATCTCGGCATGATTAAAAGGTTAAGTGCTAATTGGTATTGGAAATTCATAACTAGAGGCTCTACCCTCCATATTACTTTGTCAGCCAGTTTTTCTAGCCATTCCAATGAGCCCCTAAGTGTAAAAGCATGTTCAGCAAAGGCTTCCATGCTTTTAAGAACCCCTTATGGTCTCATCTCCATAGAAAAAAAAGGCATTCCAAAGTAGTATGGAGAGTAGAAGCCTCGTAAAATTACAATTACTAATAAAATTATATGGAGAAAGGAGATTCACCTGCTTTTTCTCCCGAACAGCTAGCAGAGGATATTGAGAAATTATTGGGTTAACAATATTTAAAGTGAATTAAAATCCCATGGCTTCTTTTACCAGATTTACTTTTTCCTTAGAGGTTAACAATTCTAGTAATTTAAAAGCTACAGCCGGAGCAGTTTGAGGGCAGTAAGATGTAATCACATTGTGATCCACAACAACGGGTTCATTTACAACATTTACTCCATAGTTAGCTAACTCCCTTTGTTTATATCCACCCCTCAGATGATAGGTTGTAGCTTTTCTATTCTTTAAAATTCCGCTTTTAGCTAATGCAAATGCAGCAACACAAACTGTTGCAATGGGTTTTCCTACATTATCAAAATCTCTGATTAACTGTAATGTTTTCTCATGATAGGCTTCTTTATAAAACCCATATTCTTCAAAGCCTCCGGGGATTGCCAAAGCAGCATATTCTTCAACATTAATATCGTCAATCAAAATATCCACTACTATAGGAACACCAAAGGTAGAGTTTACTATCTTTTGATAACCACATGTTACAACTTCTATATCACATTGATAATCATCACGAGCCCATCCAAATATATCTATGAACACACTAAATTCCATGGTTTCAAACGCATTCGCACATAATAAAAGTACTTTCACTCAGTTTCCTCCTTAAAAGCAATTCACAGATATATGCTATTATAGTTCAGACATTGTCTTTAACAAGTGCATACATTTTCATATCCAATACCTTTCCGTTTTTAACCGCATTCTTTCTTAGAATCCCTTCTAATAAAAATCCGGACTTTTCAAGTATATGGCAAGAAGCAAGATTATCCGCAAAGGGCTCTGCAAAGATTCTGATGATATCGGTATTTGAAAATATATAGGTAGAAGCTTGCTTAATTGCACTGGTTCCTATTCCCCTCCCCCAATATGGTTCACCGATATAATATCCCATTTCTGCGGTCCTAGAGTGAATATTTTCGCATCGAAACACACCGATACTTCCAACAGCCTTGCCGCCAACTACAACTGCAAATGCATAGGACTTATCCTGATCTGCCGAAAGCATCGCCTTAATAAATTCTTCTGCATCCTCTATTGTATAAGGATAGGGTAATCCATCCCTCAGATTATCCTGTATATTTTTATTATTTAAGGCCTCAGCAAGATATGGGGCATCTTCCATTTTCCATTTTCTTAATGTACAAGCAGTATGTATAGTTTCAGGTAGTTTATTCATAAATCTTCCCTTCTTAAACTTTATTAACTAATTTCGTTAGCTTGTGAATGGTTCCGTCGGTTAATATTCCTTCTTTTTTAAATGATATGTCAATGCCATTTCAATGCATAAAGCCAGCTCATTGATTGGTAACTCTTTATTTGGATCTATTATAATAGCTCTGTTGTCAGAAAACTCTAAATTACTATGAAACAATGTTCTAAAGCTATCCACCAGGCTTGTTTGGCAATGAAAATATAATGCTATTTTATCCTCTCCAAACCTATCTAAACGAATTGGAGAACCTGCTCTTTTTATGGTTGAATAGGATGGCTGGCCCCATTTGAGACTCTCCTTCAGTCCACCGACTTGGGGAATTTCACTTGCCACTTTATAAATCAGCTCCCTTAATTGCAACAAGGGTTCTCTGCAAAAATCGGGATAGCTTTCAAATAGATTTTTAACATTTTCCTCCATTGTTTGCCCTCCAATTCTAGTAAATTATGAATATCAAACAAATAGTGTTTTCCAATTTTCTGATTGATAAGCTTCAAAACACATACGAATCTGATCCTCATTATTTTTTTCGGTTGCCAGAAGCGGTAACTCATCTATACCAAAATATTTGCTTCCGACCGTTTCGATATTGGGTAAAAAATCACCACCGGTTTTAGAACATAATATGAAAATTTTGCATACACGATATGCATAGATGGGAAGATTATGTTTCTCCCTATCCTGCACTGCTATAACCATATCGGTAGTAATATCCAGCCCAGCTTCTTCCTTAACCTCTTTCATAATATTTTCCTTTACAGAGGTATTTACATCTACCCACCCGCCGGGTAAAGCCCATGTTCCGTTAGACTCTTTCACCAACAGTATCTTTCCATCATCAAAAATGGCTGCACGGCTATCCAGTTTAGGTGTTTGATATCCTATTTCATCACAAAATAAATCATGTACTTTATCAATCGGAATTTCGGATTTATAGCTAATCATTTCAGCAGAAATTTCTCGGATACGTTCATAACGTTCCATATCAAATAAATCATGTCCATAAAACAAACCGGCTTGCGCCAAGCTTTGTAATTCAATCGCCCACTTAAGCCATCTTTCATTTGCTTCCATTTTGCTACCTCGCTAATGTTTGTTAAATTTAGCTTAAACACTCGTTCTTTTAAGTTCATTGCTGCCTTAGTCACTATAATATGTTATTATCTGATTTTCATTATACCATTCGAACTATGATAACTCCATATATTTCTGTGCTCTGATAATGCTTTGGAAGATACAGGAAAAAAGCAACCGCATAGTTTCTTAAAATAAAAGAAACTCCGGTTGCTCTAATCCTTTCGTACAAATTACCCCATGCCATTATGATAGCACCTAGCACTGATACGCATATGCTTTTAAATTCTTGCTGCTATCGGATACAATTTATTAAGAAAATAACTTAATCATCTTCTTACGCCTAAAATATGCAGAAATCGTGCCTGGTCATAAATATAGGAGCTTAATGGACGCATATAGGCATCATACGTATGAGCGGCTACATAAATCTCATCACTGTCCACCGCTACAATCACAGGACAGTGATAGAACCTGCCTTCATTGGTTCCCAGTTGAACAAGGTCCCCGGGCTCTACACCATTTCTATCCGTTTCCTCTGCAAAAGGGCCCGCTCCCTTATTGCCTATCAGAAAACTATATAAAAAAGAAACACCGGTCCAAGAAGGTGTACGGTCATCGGTGCTATAGTAATACCATCCAAATACTTTCGTATGATTCATCACCTTGCTTCCTGCATATAAGCATTGAGAAGCAAAATTAGTACAGTCTCCCCCCAAATTATCAAAATTATAAAAGGCAGGGTTTCGTCCGAATGCCCATCTTTTTGCATAAGCTGTAGCAGCTTGTCTGTCATATGATACTAATTCCATTTATTTTACCGCACGTTTTTTTATCCTATGCAGATAAGGCTTAAGTAGTTCTTTTATCACAGTAGGATTGGAGTACTTTATTTCATTAATATAAGAAAAAATATCAGATACAAAATAGGCTGATGCACTAAGTAGATAATTAAGGAATGGCGTCCTATCCATTCCAAAGCCTTAATCCCATCCGCCTCCAAATAATGTAATACTTGTTTTTGCTTCATGAGCTGAAATAAAAAATACCCTGCAATAAACAGAAATATCCAGGGAAACAATGAAAAATAATCTGATGAGCTAAAGCTATACATTGGAAACCCCAAATATGTAGTGGTTAAATTATGATACCAATTACTTGGAAGTTTATATAGATTCCAGTTTTCAAAACCTAAAAATCCATCGTTTATATTCCTTGTTGTGACGAAGAGAAGCATGCTGACTATGAGACCAATCAAAGGTTTACATCTTTTTAAAATATGATCCAAAGGTATCATAAGCAACATACATGAGCCTATCAATGTAAGTACCCCAAACATGATCCTGTCCTGCGGAATAGTAAGTGCCGTAACTAAAGAAATCAAAACGCCTGCAAGGAATACTGTAATACCTCTTTTAAGCTTATGCCTACTTAAGGACTGGCAGAAACCTGATAAGAAAATAAATGTCCAGCAGATACCCTGCTGCCATAGATAGACTGAATCAGACTCGAACCATCTCCAATCAAAATCAAACAAATACACCAGATTCCAAATTACATGGTATATGATCATATTCAGCAGAGCAAAACCCCTTATATTATCTAAAACAGAAAATCGTTTAACACTCATTTATACTCTCTCCATGTATCCAAGAATGATGCCTCACTTCTCTTGGAGATACTCTTCTATAATCTGCTCTTCTGAGAAGAAAAACTTTTGATTTCCGATTTCCTGGTATTCCTCATGTCCCTTTCCAATCAATGCAACAATATCGCCTTTTCCGCAGTTATCTATCAAATAATGGATTGCTTCTTTCCTGTCTAAAATGGTGATATATTTGCCCTGATATTCATTAATACCCTCGATTATCTCTTTATTGATATCCTCAACCTGCTCAAACCGGGGATTATCCATTGTGAGTACCGATAAATCCGCATATTTCCCTGCCATTGCACCCATATCATATCTGCGCTGCCTGGGCTTATTTCCGCCGCCCCCGAATAAACAAATGAGACGCTTGGGCTGATAGGCCCTTAACATTTTTAAAAGGCTCTCCATACTCAATGCATTATGTGCATAATCAATCAGTATGGTTAGAAAGTGGGATGCCGATTTTATGACTTGGGTTCTTCCTTTGATATAAACGGTTTGGAGTCCTTTTACAATTGCCTCTTTGCTTGCCCCCAGCTTATGTGTGATTGCAATGGCAATTAATGCATTTTCCACGTTAAAATCTCCCGGAATACGCAAGGAAAAACTACCTGCAAGAGTATCCGCATGACTGCCGCAAAGCATAAATTCCACGCCCAGCATTCCATCCTCCCAGGTATTACGTATATTCATCCCCATATAATCCGCATTTTCTTCTCTTGAGGTTGTACATACTTCTTTCCCGCCGGTCATTTCTTTCCAACTGGGATCATCCATATTTACCACGATTTGCTTAGATTGCTCAAACAATAACTTTTTACAGGAAAAGTACTCATTATAATCCGCATGCTCCCCAACTCCTATATGATCAGGGGAAATATTTAGAAATGCGCCAAAGTCAAAGCTAATTCCGTCTGTTCGATGCTGCTTTAAAGCCTGTGATGACACCTCCATTACTACATGGGTGCAGTCTGCTTCCCGCATTTTACTGAATAGATAATGAAGCTCATAGGATTCCGGTGTTGTATTTAAGGTCGGATATTTTTCATCACCGATATAGGCACCCAGCGTTCCTATCATGCCCACCTTATGCCCGTCCGCTTCCAATATATGCTTAATCATATGGGAGGTTGTGGTCTTTCCCTTTGTTCCTGTGATCCCGATTACGGTTAAAGCATCTGCCGGATGATGAAACCACGCTGCCGCCAGATAAGCCAACGCTTTCCTTGTATCGGTAACTCCAATCACCGCTCTATCCTTTGTTGCATTTATTTGCTGCTCGCCCAGAACAACTGTCTCATCAATTACAATGGCGGCAGCACCCATTTTTACTGCCTGCTCTATGTAATTATGCCCGTCCGCATGCTCACCACGCAGACAGACAAATAATGTTCCTTCTTTCACCTCTCTTGAATCATACGCAATTGAATGAATATCTGCCTCAATACTCCCATGATGCAGATTATAATCTATATCTCTGACTAGTTCTCCCAGTTTCATACTTCAAATTCTCCTTGAAACACTACATGTGACGGTCCAATCATATGCACTGTATTTTTTTCGTCCCATTCCACCTGCAGAATACCTCCGATTTGCTCCACCTGGGCTCGCCGTTCACAGAGTCCCAGCATATTCAGCACAACAACCGCCGAACAGCAGCCTGTCCCACATCCGATGGTTTCTCCGCAGCCCCGTTCCCACTCTCGGATACGGATGTAGTTTTTATCCACCACCTGAGCAAAGGTCACATTCGTCCGAGCAGGAAAAAGCGGATGATTTTCTATAGCCGGACCGTATTTTTCTATTTCCAGCTCTTCCAAGTTGTCTTCCATAATCACTGTATGGGGATTGCCCCAAGAAACACAAGAAGCGTAATAGGTCCGTCCCAATACATTTATTTTCTGGTTTAGAAAAATCTTCTCGTCCGTAACAACGGGAACCTTTTTTGCTGCAAGCTCGGGCTCTCCGATATTTGCATGAATATTGATAACCTTGCCTTGCTTTATTTCAAGATATACGATTTTATTTCCACCCAGTGTTTCGATAGTCAGTTCTTCCTTTTGGGTCAATCCATGATAGTACGTAAACATTGCCGTGCTGCGCAGGGCATTGCCGCACATCTCTGCTTCCGTTCCATCCGGATTAAATATACGCATCCGAAAATCACAGATTTGTGAAGGACATATCAGCACCATCCCATCGCCGCCTACACCAAAATGCCGGTCCGAGACCCAAATAGCCAGTTCATTTAAATTTTCAAGCTCCTGATGAATTGCATCAATATATACATAGTCATTTCCGTAAGCCTGCATTTTTGTAAATTTAATTTTGTTCATAAGTACCTACCTTAATGCCTGCTCCAAATCGGCAATAATATCATCTACATTTTCTATTCCAATAGAAATACGGATAAATCTTTCATTGATTCCAAGCTTTTCCCTCACATCGGGGGGCGTGGATTCATGGGTCTGGGTTAAGGGATAGGTCATCAAAGTCTCTACTCCCCCCAAACTTTCTGCAAAGAGAATCATTTTCACATTAGATAAAATATTTTTAGCACTTTCCAAACTGTCAAGCTCAAAAGAAATCATACCACCGAATCCGGTAGACTGGCTCAAGCTCACCTGATAACTCTCATGATCTTCAAATCCGGCATAATAAACCTTTTTAACCTTGGGGTGTTTTCTCAGCCACTGTGCCACAATCTTTGCGTTTTGGTTATGTCGCTCCATTCTCAGTGACAGGGTCTTTAATCCACGCAGTATCAGCCAAGAATCCATGGGAGCCAAGCCGTTTCCCCGGGACTTTATCTGGGCTTCAAAATGATTTCTCATTTCTTCATCTTTTACGACTGCAATTCCTGCAATTACATCATTGTGTCCGTTCAAATATTTTGTTGCGCTATGAACCACGACATCCGCTCCCAAAATAAGCGGCTTCTGAAAATATGGTGTTAAAAATGTATTGTCCACCACAAATATAATCCCATGGCTTTTCGCTATCTGGGATATACTTCTGATATCCGCCACCTTCATCATCGGATTTGTGGGTGTTTCCACAAAGAACATCCTTGTTGACGGTCTGATTGTTTTCTCCAATAAGTCCAAATCCGACATATCCACATAAGTAAACTCACAGTCGAGCTGGCTGAATATCTCCTCGCAAATTCTAAAGGTTCCCCCATAGATATCGTCAGACAGGATGACATGGTCTCCTCGTTTCAGTAAACCAAACAATGCCATATTGGCGGCTTGTCCACTGGAAAAAGCGAAGGCTGCTGCCCCTTCCTCCAAAATAGCCATCGTCCTCTCCAACTCCTGCCGGGTTGGATTTTGCAGGCGCGAGTATAAATAACCAGTTCCCACATCAAAGCTTTTATGAGCAAATGTTGCAGCCTGAAATAGAGGAAAGCTGACCGCTCCCGTAATGGGGTCATGCCCTAACGCTCCATGTACTACCTTTGAATCAAAGTGCAAATTGTCCTTCCGGTCATAATTATCATAAAAACACTCGTGTCTCATTTTTACTTTCTCCTTTTCCTATAGATAAAGTGTCAACCATATTAAAAATAGTATACCGTTAAGTTTAAATCAAATCAAATTTTTTGTGTATCATTATTGTTAAGATTTCATTAATCTTATGTAAAAAGAAAAGTTCATGAAATAGCAGATCTTGTAAGCAGCCGCTTAATCTATAATTTCAATTGAAAGAAATTATCATTTCTTTGAAAACCGCAGTTTTCATATAATAAAGCGCCTTGTTTTGATGCTGTGATATATACTGTACCGCAACCATATTCTTTGGCTTCATTTATCACCTTTTCAAGAAGATTTTTACCAATCCCTTTCCTTCTAAACTCCTCAACCGTATACATACATGATAGTAATCCTATTTTTCCTGATGGATTCGCATAATATGGTGGTTTTTGGCTAAAGGACATACCGCTTGTTCCTATGATAATTGTATCATGAATAGCTAACCATCCTACAAAGGACTTATCTTTGATATGATTTAAATAGTAATCGCTTAAATTACTTGTTAGATCAAAATCTTCCGTTGCACCTTCTTCCTTTAGCTGTAATATTCTTAATTTAACAACTGAAGGGATATCCATGATCTCCATTTTACGATATCTTATCCTATGCATAATTTTCACCCGTTTCTTCTTCCATCTTAGTAATTAATCATATTGCTGATTCAAAATCAGTATCCATAGAATCAAGCCCATATATCTCTCTATCATTGTTGCCTGTAATTGAAAATGATAAACTGCAATTGAATCATAAATTGCAGAAATCTCAGATTCAGTTATTATCATATGACGCCCATATCCTTTAATAAATGCTCCACCCTTGATTTTGTTCTATCAAAACCGTTATCATCATATGTAAAATAATCCGTATCATTGCAAAACAGTGCAATATCATAAATAGGTATTCCAATGCATGACCTTTTAGGAAAGATTGCTTTTATATTTAGTAAAATCTAATTGTGTAATATTTTTTCCGGTAAGATAATGTTTTTCAATCTGATTGCCCTCGGGATTTGGTTGAAAGCCACATTTTTCTAACATTTTCTTACTTGCTAAATTATCTTCATAGCAACCCGCATATATCTGATCCAGCTTCAAAGTCTCAAAGCAATATTGGGTACCCAGCAAAAAAGCTATGGTACCATATCCCTGCTGTCTATATGGCGCATATATCACAATAGCTAAGTCAGGCAACGAGTTCTCAGGTGAAACAAAGATAGTGCCGATACCAGCACTATCAGAACATCTCATAATAGTTGCAATAAATCTGGTCTTTATTGAGCCGTTATTAAATTCTTCCAACTTTTCATTTCGTCTAAAGTTATATCCTTTTTGAGTTTCGGGTTCCTGCCAACAATTATAAAAATCTATCCCATCAATAGCTTGAATATATTCGGACAAACTTAATTGCCCGTTTGTTATGTATATTTTCTATTCATTAAAGTTTTCCATCCATTCAGTCATTCATTTAAGTAAGTTTCCAAGCAACTTGTTTATACGCTCCGTGCAGTCTTTTCTTCTATCCTCCGGCTTTCTCCATGAGTCCGATAAAGGAAGGTAGATTCCGTCTTTTGAGGATGCGCCCAAATCCCATCCATCTTCCGTTTCATGAAGCAGTAACCATTCTACAGCAAAACGAAGGTGCTCCGGTGCGGATTGATAACCTGACAAACATTCTAAAGCTGCAAGATAACGGCTTGTTTGCAAGGAATTGAATTTGTCCGGCAATCTTACTATTTGCTTATCATAAATAAATAAAATACCCTTCGGATTTCCCATAATATAGTTTAAAAAATGGGCTTCTGTAGCTTTATCCAACATTCCATATAAGAGAGTTACCATATAAAATTGTGAAACGGAAATAAAACGTTCTCCATTGTTAAGCTTAGGTATTACTTTACGGTATTCCCATTCATAAACATTATTATCAAATTCACCTTTCGCAAATGAAGCTTTTATAATATCTGCCCAAAAGCCGGCAACCTCATTTGCCTTTTCTTCTTAAGGATAAAAAAGCTTAATCCACGCCGCCATCATCATTTGCTCAAAGTAATTCCAATTTAATACTTTTTCCCGTCTATCAGGCGGAACGATTTCACCGACTAAAACCGCCTTCATATACTCCACCGCTTTTCGTATGGGCTCATCTTTATATGTCAGCCCCAGTACAGATAAACGACGCAAAGCCTGTTCGGTTGTAATCGAATATTTATTAATATTTTGACTAAATGAATGGAAATGGCCCCAGCTTCCGTCACTCTTTTGAAGATTAATAATTTGATTCACCCATTTATTATCGTTCAAAATAATTCCCTTCTGCTTAGTAATGCCTTATTAAGAGTTCCACATCATGAAATATTCCTTTTCACCTGTGTTTTCATCCATACTTTCACTCACTATTTTAAACTTTTCTCTTCGATAAAACTGTATGGCACGCTTATTTTTTACATATACATGTAATAATAATTTGCTCTTAACAGATTTTACATAATCCAATAATTTTTTTCCCACACCGATGGACTGCCTATTACTACAAATAAATATGCCGGAAATAAATTCCTGATTCAATCCTATAAATCCCCAAATATCATTTTCTTCTTCATAAACATATACTTCTGCCTCCGGCAACATATTTTTAACTGTTTCCAAATTATCTATCCAATACAGTTCTGATATAAAATTGTGGGCTTTTAGATTTTCATTCAACCAAATACCCACAACCTTATCTATATCCGTCTCTTTTAATTTTCTTATCAAATGATATCTTCTTTCTATGCATATCCTGCAATCCCAATTATTATAAAAAGGGTTAATCAATAGAAAAATAATTCAAATCCAATCTTCCACTCTCTGCCTTTACTGAATATTTATAAATTACCTTGCCATAAGGTGTATCCTTCGGTAAAAAGACATTATTATTAACAATATAGTTCATTAAGCTGAATCTCCCATCTACATACTCAATAACAGATAATTCCTTTATATATAGTTTATCTATATTATTGTTATCTACAGAAAGAAACAGTACTTTCTTTTTATAACGTAGTTTCTTTAATCCTCTCGTAGCACCTGTCAATAACATCTTTGCTACTAAGAAGGTAAGTAATCCCCAAGTAAGTAAGAGCAAAACACCCACGATGATTGCCATATTAGGATTAACAATCACTTCTACACCTACCAGTATTATAAACAAAATTGCAAATAGCAGCAGAATCAAAAAACTGCGCAAATAATTCCAATCCAGTTTTTAGTCTGTATGCTCTTTAAGCTGTTACACTTCTTAAAAAATGTATCAACTTCTTTTTCATTTAAAAGGTAACCGGTTTTATCCAAATTAAGTACAGAGGGATGCGAAAACTTTTCGGCCTTCACCCAGTCGGTCGTATTAAAATATTCCGGAGGATTCATGGGTATCATACCTCTTGTTCGATCCGTCACACGCATCGGTATGTAGGCTCCATTTTGACTATATACCAGTATGATACGCTCCCCGGGCACGATATTATTTAAATAAGACTCTGCCGGATAAAGAATACTGCATGGACCTCCCATGGCACCGAATAAGTCATCCTCTACGAATGTAATCCAAGCATTATCCTTACTATAACTTACATAGGATATAATTGTTCCGCCATTCACCCAAAACTTACTGCCCGGAAAGGGATTCTTCCCACTTTTACTGTCACCGAACCTTCTCCAAATAAGTATAAAATTTCTATCATAATAATACAGCAACCAATGAATAATACCCGAATCCAAAACTTATTTATTATGCCAAATGCCAATGAAATCAGAGCACCCAGTCCCAATCCCGTAATAAAACCGAGCATTATGGGTAATAGCAGGCTTCTGACTGCTGATGTAGATAAACTTTTGTATGTTAAAATATCTGCAGCACTTTCTTTGATTATACGGTTTTCTACCTCCGTACATTCTCTTTTCATATTACATGCTCCTTTTACATTTATTCTGTTTTATTTATGCCTGCTTAGTGCTTCACACAACTCATACATTATCTGCAATTGTAATTTCTTTTTAGTATATGTACCCGATATTTCTTGTGGGCGAATGATCTTAAAAATATTTTACCATAATAACATAATATTATCTATTTTAATTAAGAATAATCTTACCCTTTTTCACACTGTACTGTTTATGCCGTTGATGCGGCATTCAGGTTAGAGTATAATTTTTATATAAATAAATGAACCTTTTCACAAGCTCACTACCGATGCCTTTTCCCTGGTATTCGGGAGCAACAAGCAAATCATAAATAACAGAGCGGAAAATAGTATCACTAAGCACCCTTACTGCTCCGACCAGATGGTCGCCATCCCAAGCTGAAATAACTAATGTTGAATGAAGCCACGGTTTGATAAAACCCGCCTTCATTTCTTCCGGCAACACTCCACCGTCTGACCAACCTACCGCTATAAACAGTTCGTGTAACTGTTGAAGGGATAAATCTTTCTTTTCATTGTGATAGACTATATTCACCTGCTCACTCACTTTCTGCACAAGCAAAACGGATGCCCTTCCGGGTCAATCAGTGTGACAAAATGGTCACCGCCGTATTGGGATTGTGGCTTAGTCGCGCCGAGTTTGATTGCTTCCTCAACAGCGGCAGGCAAATCGCTAACTTGAAAGTTAAAGTGCATTTGTTTCTGCTGTTTGCCGGACTCTTCAGGCCAGACGGGAGGAATGGCAGGCAACATTGATATGGTTATCACCAAGTCTATCAGTCGGTTTGCCAGAAACACGCTGGACTGCCTAAAATATATTCGACAGCTTAAGGAAAAGAGCATTCCCGTATATTTTGAAAAGGAAAATATCAATTCCATGGACTCTAAAGGCGAGGTTATGCTCACCATCATGGCGTCCCTTGCACAACAAGAAAGCCAATCCCTCAGCCAAAATGTAAAGCTGGGTCTGCAATATCGCTACCAACAGGGTGAAATTCAGGTGAACTGCGCTCGGTTTCTCGGTTATACCAAGGATGAGAATAAGCATCTGGTGATTGTGCCGGAAGAAGCTGAAATTGTAAAGCGTATCTACCGTGAATACCTTGAGGGTGCCAGTATGTTGAAAATAGCCCGGGGCTTGGAGGCGGACGCTATCCTAAACGGAGCGGGCAATGAACGCTGGCACACCAGCAACATTAACAACATTTTACGCAATGAAAAGTACATCGGCGATGCTCTCTTACAGAAAACCTATACGGTTGATTTTCTCACAAAAAAGCGGGTCAAGAACAACGGCATCGTTCCGCAGTATTATGTAGAAAACAGCCATGAAGCCATCATCCCGCGTGAAGTTTTCATGCAGGTGCAGGAGGAGCTTGTCCGCCGCCGTGTCGTCCACACCAGCCCGAACGGAAAGACCAGAACATTCAGCAGCAACCACGTCTTTGCTCAGATAATCATTTGCGGCAAATGCGGCGAGGTTTTCCGCAGGGTTCACTGGAACAATCGTGGCAAAAAGTCCGTCGTCTGGCGCTGTGTCAGCCGCTTAGAAAACACTGGCCTGTTCTGCGATGCCCGCACAGTGCTTGAAAGCACCATCGAACAAGTACTGGTCACCGCCATCAATCAGACGCTCTGCGACAAGGACTCTTTCCTGACTACTCTACGGGATAATATAGCCACCGTCATAAATCGTGAAGGCGACAAAGCCTTGACATATATCGATAAGCGGTTGGAGAAACTGCAAACGGAACTGCTGAAGCTTGCCACCTCCAATGCCGATTATGATAAAGTCGGCGATGAGATTCACCGACTGCGTGACCAGAAACAAAAGATGCAGCTTGAAAGCGCTAACCGTGATGAACTCAAAAAGCGCATGGCTGATATGAGCACATTTCTAAAGAAGCAATCCACCGCCCTCGCCGAATACAACGAGCAACTTATCCGACGACTGATTGAAAAGGTCACCGTCTACGAGGATAAATTCACTGTTGAATTCAAGTCCGGTTTGACTGTGGGTGTTGAAGAATAAGAATAAAAACGAGCAAGGCACTCTGCGAAAATTAAGTCGTGGAGTGCTTTTTCTTAAATCACATAAAACCTTGAGTTTCCGCAAAATGTAATTTCAAAAGAGATAACATCTCCTAAAGTACCAA
>CAZJAS010000043.1:0-8852 GCA_964544135.1 uncultured Clostridium sp.
GCGATACTGCCCTAATTCTTAGTGTTTAGGAAATTTCTTTCCATTCCTTTAACAGCCCGGTCATGGTCTTGCCGCATACCGGATGTCTGAAATAGGGTGCTAGCTGAACCATGGGTTTTAGAACAAAATCACGATTGTGCATATCCACATGAGGTATTACCAAGTTCTCATCTTCATATATGAGATTGTCATAAAAAATAATATCCAAATCCAAAGTTCTGGGTCCCCAGCGCAACTTTCGTTCCCTTCCGGCCGCCTGCTCAATCTTGTGAAGCTGTGCCAAAAGCTCGTGGGGTGTATAAAGCGTTTCTATTTTAAGCACACCGTTTAAAAAATCTGCCTGCTCGACTTCACCGTAGGGCTTTGTGGTTATGATATCACTGACTTTTATTAATCTGCAGTTTTCATCTTCCTTTAGAACCTGAACCGCATCTTCAATATAGGCGCTGCTGTTTCCCATATTAGAGCCCAGTGCAATAAAAGCAGTATGCCACCTTCTATGAATCTTTACTGATACGGAAGAAAATTTCATGGGAATAGGAGCCTCGGGCTTTCGTAATTCAAGATCCAAGGCACGAATATGGGGATATTGCAACAATAATCGCTTTGCCGTCATTTCAGCCGCCGCTTCAATCAAATCATAGGTCTGTTCTGTAAGAAGCTTTTGAATGTACAAGCTTACCTCTCCGTAATGCGTGGACAAAGTTAAATCATCTTTTAATCCCGCAGGCCGTAAATCACAATAGAGCACTGTATTTACATAAAATTTCTGACCCTGCACTTTTTCATCAGGAAACACACCGTGATGAGCAAATATTTCTAAATTCTCTATTCTGATTTCATCCATTTTATTACTATTTATTTTGCACATCACTTTTTCTCCCAATAATTAAAAACCAATTAGAATAACAAAAACTCTTATTAACTATACAGGATTGCCTCCGCCATCTTAATGGCACGTGCATTCTCCTTTACATCATGTACCCTCACAAAGGAACAGCCTTTCATTACACCGATAATAGTGGTTGCTAAGGTTCCCTCCACTCTCATTGTAACGGGCAAATCAAGCGTGGTCCCAATGACCGATTTTCTGCTCGTACCCAAAAGAAGAGGACATCCAAACTCAAGCCATTTATCCAAATGCTGAATCGTTTGTAAGTTTTGCTCATATGTTTTCCCGAAGCCCACACCAGGATCCAGTATGATTTTATCCCTTTTGATTCCTGCTTTTTGGGCCAAATGAAGGATATGTGCTAAATCACTTTTCATATCCTGAATAAAATCATGATAGTCGGGCTTATTCCGGTTCTGCATCAAACAACATGGCAGACCGCTCTTGGCTATAACCTCTGCCATCTCTTCCTCATAGCAAAGTCCCCAGATATCATTGATTAAATCTATTCCGGCAATAACACCGGCCCTAGCCACCTCCGCTTTGTAAGTGTCCAAAGAAACGGGTACATCAAATCTTGATTTTACCGCCTCTATTACGGGAATCACACGCATAGCTTCTTCCTCATTTGTCAAAAGCCTGTACCCGGGTCTTGTGGATTCGCCACCGATATCCAAAATATCCATACCTTCTTTCAGCATGGATTCTACATGGAAAAGTGCCCTGTCTTTGTCATTCCATTTTCCCCCGTCGGAAAAAGAATCAGGTGTTATATTTAAAATTCCCATGATATATGTTTTTCCCTTATTTGCAAATTCCCTATTGCCTATTCTCACAGCTTCCTCCCGATAACCTTTATCATCAGTACCGCAGACATTTACCATAAAATATTCTTGTTTTTCCTATCTTCTTCCCAATGGCAAGTACTTCTTGCCTTACAGGCAAAACAGGGCCGGCTTAACTGATCCGCCCGGTTCAAGATTTCCATTAATAAATCCTCATTTAAAGTGTCTTTATTTCTATGCATTGCTATGGCCTTTATAATAACACTCGTTTCCTTATCTTCAAAGCCGCAATCCGCCAGTATTTCTGATGCTATCCGAACACCGGCCTGCTCATGTGGTGTTCCGTTTTCATATTCTGCCTGTCTGCCGATATCATGTAGCAATGCCGCTGTGTAGATTATTTCCTTCTCTATCCCTAAGTTCTCTTCCAGATTGAGAAGCATGGCAATTCGTGCTACATCCAAGAGATGGCTTAAGTTGTGCCGGCAAAAAATCCTGTTTGTTTCCGATTCTTCTATCAACTCAATTTGTTTCATAAATAAATCATGATTTAATATTTTGTCCACTCTTTCCATCATGCAGTCTGCCTATTCTTTGAGTAAGTGGAAAAATCGTTCCGTTAATAAACGGTCCTCATCAAAAATACCTCTCGATGCCAATGTCACAGTCTTACTACCCGGTTTCTTAATGCCGCGCATTGTCATACACATATGCTCCGCTTCCACTACTACCATCACGCCTTTAGGATTCAAATACTTCATCAAATCATCGGCTATTTGTACGGTCATTTGTTCCTGAAGCTGTAACCTTCTGGCATATACCTCCACTGTCCTTGCCAATTTACTGAGTCCGGCTACCTTTGTATCCGGAATATAAGCAATATGGACCTTTCCATAAAAGGGCAATAAGTGATGCTCACAGGTGGAATAAAATACAATATCTTTTTCTATCACCATTTCACTGCTTTCTACGGTAAATGTCTTTTGTAAATGTACTTTAGCATCCCCATTCATTCCGGCTAAAATCTCTTCATACATTCTGGCTATCCGCTCGGGTGTTTCCCGTAAGCCTTCACGGCTTACATCTTCTCCGATTCCCTCAAGAATCATTCTTACCCCATTCTGTATCTTTTCTCTATCCATCATGCCCTACCTGCTTATTTACTTCCTTTCAGCATTATTTTTCTGTCGTTTCTTAAGTATGGTTGCTAAATGCCCCAAATAGGACAATGACCCAAAGCTGATAATCACATCTTCTTTCCTAGCCAGAAGGTATGCCATCTCCACAGCTTCCTCCAAACTCCCCGCAGCGGTTACATGGGGATGGTATTCCTGTACTACCTTTGCAAGCTCGATTGCAGGCAATGCCCGCGGATTGTCCGGAGTTACTGTAATGATTTGGTCAGCATAGGCATATGTCTCAGCAATAATCTTTTCATATTCCTTGTCCTTTAATATTCCTATTATATAAACAATTCTCTTGTTTGTAAAATAGAACCGAATCGATTGCGCAAGTTTTTTAGCGGCATCCTCGTTATGAGCACCGTCTAAGATAAAAAGCGGTCTCTTTGCCGCTATTTCAAACCGACCATGCCATTTTGTTTCCAAGAGTCCCTTACGTAATTGCTTTTCAGTAACAGGAAAACCGCATTCTGCCAATTTACCTATTGTTTCTACCGCCAGAGCTGCATTTTCTATCTGATGCTTACCGGTGATAGATATTTCTAAATCCAAAAACCGTATTCCCACTGTATTTTTATATGAAAATTTCTGGCTTTCCAAACCATATTTTATTTTATCTGCTGATTTTACAACCGTAACCGGACAATTCTTTTTTGCTGCTTCCTGATCCATAACCGAGAATACTTCCGGTTCTTGATGGGAGGTAATTAAAAAACATCCGTTTTTTAATATTCCGGCCTTCTGCCATGCAATATCTTTGATATCACTCCCCAAAAACTGCATATGGTCCCTGCTGACCGGGGTAAAGACCGCAGCCAATGTATGCTTTATCAGATTAGTCGCATCCTCTCTGCCGCCCATACCTGTTTCTAAAACCACAATATCGCATTCCTTTTTCTTAAAATATAAAAAAGCCGCTGCGGTTTCTACTTCAAACAGTGTGGGATGAGGAAGACCTTCTGATGTCATGGCATCGCAGGCAGCCTTTATCTCTTCTATACATTCACAAAGTGCTTTTTGGGAAATTGACCTACCGTTAATCTGTATCTTCTCACAATATTGAAACATAACAGGTGATATATAACTTCCTACTTTATATCCTGCGCATTTTAATATCGTTGATAGATAGGCCAGCACCGAGCCTTTTCCGTTGGTCCCTGCAATATGTATAAAAGACAGTGAATCCTGTGGATGGGAAAGTCTTTTACATAGCTCCGTTATGCTGTTAAGACCAGGTACCATACCATAAGATTTCAATGTCTCCACATATTCCATTGTTTTTTTATAATTCATGTATAAAAATTCCTTTCCCGGAGATACTTCATTCTATGAAAAAGTTTATTCTAAATTTTATCCGTTGCGGCACTGTGGGCTGGTGCATGGAGATTATATTTACAGCCCTGGATTCTTTCAGAAAAAGAAAATTTTCATTAAAGGGAAATACATCGATATGGATGTTCCCCATTTACGGCTGCGCAAGCTTACTTACTCCCATTTGCCGTATGCTAAAAGGGAAATCTCCGATGGTAAAGGGACTTACCTATGCCGCACTTATTTTTACAGGCGAATTTATTTCAGGTACCCTTCTTTCCAGAAAAAACATCTGTCCATGGGACTACAGCCGTTCTAAATGGCATATTAAAAAAATTGTACGACTGGATTATTTACCGTTTTGGTTTATGGCCGGATTGTTATTTGAAAGACTGCTTACGGAGAATGACTCGTAAGCAGTCTTTTCCGTTCCATTTGCTTCATTAATAAAAGATATAATATCACAAAAAAGACCGCGGCACTCACCCACGCAATCACATCAGCCATACATACACCGATATAGCTTCTCCTCTGGGCCGCAATATTCGCTACAACCGCACGGCTTGCCAGCTCTACCACACCACCGAGCATGGGCAGGAATCCGAAACCGCATCCCTGTAATATATTTCTGAATACAAAGATAAGTCCCAGCGGAATAAAGAAGGCACCGCACAGCAGCGCATAAGTTCTTACATAACCGTATACCAGAGCTACCTCATTTTCCGTAATAAACAGCCTTACCATAAGGGGCAGTATCAGTAGCAGCACACCATATATTACAACCGCATAAATAACAGTCATGATTGATGCGCTTTTCACGCCCTTTTTAATTCGATCCAAATCATTAACTCCCCTGTTTTGCGCACCGTAAGTAGCCATAGTCGCTCCCATTGCACTATATGGCTGAGAAACCAACTGTTCCACCTTGCCGGCAACCGAATAAGCCGCCACAACCGTTGAGCCAAGCAAATTAAGAGCCGACTGTACCAGGATCGTACCGATTGCCGTAATGGAATATTGCAATGCCATGGGTAATCCTATCGTGAGTTGATTTTTTATGTTCTGCCAATCCGGCTTAAAATGCTTTCTTTCTATTCTGAGTGCCGGTACATGTATCAACATGTAAACTAAACATAAAATACCGGACACACCCTGGGAGATAATAGTGGCATAAGCCGCGCCCTCTACACCCATCCCAAATACCGCAATGAAAAGCAAATCCAGACCAACATTTAAAGCCGCGGCCATTACCAAAAATATAAGGGGAATTAAGCTGTTCCCAATGGCTCTCATCACGCTTGCAAGCAGATTGTATAATATATTGCAGGAAATACCCAAGCAGATAATAACAATATATGTTTTCGCCATTTCATAAATATCATCGGGTGTATTCATCACCACAAGCAGCTTGTCCATCTGCGTTACACTTATAATTGTCATCAAAACAGCCAATATAGCGGAGAGTATATAGGCACTTCCGATGCTCTTTTTCATGCTCTCCTTGTCTCCCGCTCCGAAGCGCTGCGCCGTTAAAACCGTAAAGCCCGTAGTAAGGCCTTGGGTAAAGCCCAGTATCAGGAAGGAAATGGAACCTGTGGCACCTACCGCCGCCAATGCCTCCACTCCTATAAATCGCCCTACAATAACAGCATCCGCCATACTGTAGATCTGTTGGAAAATATTTCCTATAATAATAGGTATCATGAAACGCATTATAAGTTTTGTTGGGTTTCCCTTTGTCATATCCAGTTCCATAATATACCTCATTAAATCTTCTCATAAAAAGACGGGGTAAAAATGCCCCGCCCTCTTTAAACCTTCTTAGAAATTACATATCTCCATCATCTATATCACCCGCTCCGATATTTAAAGTGTTTAGGGTTCTTCTTCTCATCCGAGCCCTTTCTGAAGCCTCTAAGATGAAGTTTTTAATTTGCTTAGATTGCTTGATATGTAATAAAATCAGCTTAGGATGTGTGGTATCTCCGGTAAAACAGGTTACTGTACCCAATCCAAAGATACGTTCCCCAAGGCTCGCCGTAAGCTCCACATCTTGTACCTTGTACATATAGCAGTCATTTTCTACTTTTCTAATAAATCCCTGATCTATGGTTAACATATCATCCTTTATAATATATTTGGTAAAGGTAAAGGGCAGTCCTAAAAACAACCATCTTTTTCTTTCCTTATATACAAACTCCTGTTCCTCAACACGTTCTTTATCCTGTCCCTTAATCATATCTTGTCCGTTTTCCATCATTATACTCCTTCAGCATAATATCATTCCACGACAATAAATTTCAATAAACTTGATTTCATTATAATAGAAATTTGAGTGATATGCAAGCAGTATTCATCTTACATATATTAAATATAAATCATACTTTTTTCATATTTTTTTTCTTATTTCAGATTGAATCCGTAATCCGATTGTGGTATCATATGCAAAAGAAATACATTTAAAAAGGAGGATTTTCATGACAGCCAAAGAATGTATCATTGGACGCAGAAGCATACGTAGATTTACGGACAAGCCTGTACCGCAAGATGTCCTTTCCCGGATTGTAGAAACAGCTTCTTTTGCTCCCAGTTGGAAAAACACACAGATTACCCGTTATATTGCAGTAGAGGGTGATTTAAAAGATAAAATCGCTTCTGAATGCACTTCTTCCTATGCTAAAAACGGAGAAACTATTCAAAATGCCCCCTTGATGATTGCCGTTACTTTCGTAAAAAACCGAAGCGGTTTTGAAAGAGATGGTTCTTACAGCACTCCCAAAGAAGGAGGTTGGCAGATGTTTGATGCCGGCTTAGCCGTTCAGACTTTTTGTCTGGCTGCTTATGAACAAGGACTGGGAACCGCAATCTTAGGAATTTTTGACGAAGCTAAAACAGCTTCCTATTTAGAGATTTCCGAAAATAATGAATTGGTAGCACTGATTTCTATTGGTTATCCTGCAGAAGAGCCTTCTGCTCCCAGACGTAAATCAGTGGATGAATTATTATCATATAAATAATAGTAATCGAAGAGATTTTTCTCTTCGATTTTTTTAGGAAAGGAGATATATATGAAACATTTAATGAGTCCGCTGGATTTTACTGTGGAAGAGTTGGACAGGCTATTTGACCTTGCAGTCAATATTGAGCAAAATCCCGAGAAGTATGCACATGCCTGTAAAGGAAAGATACTTGCCACCTGCTTCTATGAGCCAAGCACCAGAACCCGTCTCAGCTTTGAATCCGCCATGCTTCACTTAGGCGGAGAAATTTTAGGATTTTCCGATGCTGCCAGCTCTTCGGCAACAAAGGGGGAAAGCGTATCGGATACCATCCGCATCATCTCCTGCTATGCCGATATCTGTGCAATGCGCCATCCCAAGGAGGGTGCACCCATGGTCGCTGCCGAGAAATCAGACATACCCGTTATCAACGCAGGGGACGGCGGTCATCAGCATCCCACTCAAACCTTGACCGATTTACTGACCATTCGTACCTTAAAGGGACGTCTGGAAAATCTTGTTATCGGCCTGTGCGGTGACTTGAAATTCGGCCGTACTGTACACTCCCTCATAAATGCACTGATCCGATATCCCAACATCCGATTTGTATTCATCTCCCCTCAAGAACTAAGGGTTCCCGATTACATTACAGATACACTAAAGGATAATAATGTTCCTTATGAAGAAGTGATTCGACTCGAAAATGTAATGCCTACTTTAGATTTGCTCTATATGACCAGAGTACAAAAGGAACGCTTCTTCAATGAAGAGGACTATGTCCGCTTAAAAGATTTTTACATACTCAATCCCGAAAAAATGCAGCTGGCATCTCCGGACATGTTAGTGCTTCATCCTCTTCCAAGAGTCAATGAAATTTCTGTTGAAATAGACAACGACCCAAGAGCCGTATATTTCAAACAGGCACAATATGGTGTATACATTCGTATGGCACTGATTATGACACTTTTGGGCGTCACAGTATAGGAGGTAAAATATGTTGAATGTAGGTAGAATTGAAGAAGGCTTTGTATTAGACCACATTGAAGCGGGAAAAAGTATGGATATCTATGAGCATCTGCAATTAGGAAAGTTGGACTGCACCGTTGCCATAATAAAGAACGCCCGCAGCAATAAAATGGGTAAAAAAGATATTTTAAAGGTAGAATGTGATATTAACCAGCTTGATTTGGATGTCCTGGCATTTATTGATCACAGTATCACGGTAAATGTCATAAAGGACGGTGAGATTGTAGATAAAAAGGAGCTGGTGCTTCCCCAAACAATCAGAAATGTAATTCGGTGTAAAAATCCTCGCTGTATTACTTCAATAGAGCAGGAGCTTCCCCATATTTTCCTGTTGGCAGATGAGGCAAAAGGCATTTACCGTTGTAAATATTGTGAAGAGAAGGGAAATAATTATTGTTTATAAATTTTTAAAGTAAAAAATTGTACTGTCTCTTATATAAAAATACAGCCCCAGCTTGTAATTTCTCAAGTTGGGGCTATTTTATGACCCCGCTGTAATTCAATCTTCAGCGGAGCTTTTTATTTAATAGTGAACCTATAAAATAAAATTATAGCTCATTAACATGATCGGAATGCAGAAGCTCATGTGATTTATGTCCCAGCGGTTCTCCTAAGAACTCATCATAAGCTTTCTTAACCTCCACATTTTCATGGGAAA
>CAZJAS010000043.1:8952-18218 GCA_964544135.1 uncultured Clostridium sp.
GGTTCTCCTAAGAACTCATCATAAGCTTTCTTAACCTCCACATTTTCATGGGAAAACCGCAGCTTTCTGTTTTCATCCAATAGGTATAGCTCTCTTCCTCTTACCGCTGCCATTTCACATCCCTCATGAATGGGCTGTCCGCCGCCGCCCACGCAGCCGCCCGGACAAGACATGACCTCAACAAAATCATATTCTACTTTCCCGTTTATCAAATCCTGCATCAAGCTCTCCGCTGCTCCCAGGCTGCTTACCGCACAAACCCGCAGCTTCTTATCTCCTAATACAAATTCAGCCTCTCTTCTGTCACCAAAACTTTTCTCATTACCGAAACCATCAATCGGTACCGCAACATTATCCTCTGTACGAACCGCCCGAAAGGCATTGTTTTTACACGCATATAGGTATTTTATATTTTTTTAATTTATTTTTTCTTCCATTTATCCAGCTTTTGTTTTAAATCTTCCAGAGCCTCTTTATATTTACCGGAGCTCATGGTAGGGTTATTGCGGATTCTTCGACCCAATGCCTTCAGCCTTCCCAGCTTTTCATGATTTTTATCATGCATCTTATACTCTGTATATAAATCCAAAATCTCTTCACGGAAATCCTGCCAATATTTTACCGGCTTCTTTGTTATCATTTCCTTTAATGTATTTAGGCTTTTTTCAATTCCTGATTTTATTTCATCAAGATGTATGGCATCCATAATAGTATCCTTACGCTGTTCTACACTTCCGCTCAAGCTTTCCTTTTTGATATTCCACTCATCTCCTGCCATTGCAATCATATCATCCAATCGTTTCTGCAATCTCATCAAATCCTGCTTTGCATTCTCAATCAGCACCAATAGATCACGTAAATCCAATGCCGCTTTAAAGGACAATGTAAAATCACCTGCTATGTAGATTGTTAAGGTAATGGTAATCACCATAAGTACCTTGGAGGGAATGGCAAAAACTATTGCTTCAACAGGCTCATGCACCACATAGTTCATCAACATGGTAAGACCGCCCCATGCTATGGAAGAGCTTAAGCAGATATAGCCTTTAAAATGAAACCGCTGATTGGAATAATCCCAATACCTTACTTTAAAAAGTGCTTCCATTACAATTCCGGTTATAAGCTCCAAAATGGTTGCACCGATACAGCCTGCGATAAAAACCGCCCACCAATGCTCTAAAAACGGTTTGGAAATAACGAGCATCATAACCGCACCGCTCCCATATAGAGGAAGGAAGGGTCCCTTTATAAATCCTCTGTTCACCCACTTCTTTTTATTAAAGGATACAAAGCATGATTCAATGCACCAGCCTATAAAACAATAAAAATAAAATATGAATAGCCATTGTATCATCGTATAAGAAAACATAATCTCTCCTATGGATACCTTAAAATGCTCAAACAAAGCTTTCCTTTTTTTGACTCATATTTGATACCCTGAAATATAAATTTACCGTATCCACGCACATTGATGGATTCTCCGGTCTTCATCATACGGCTGTTATTTTCCACAAGCCGCCCATCCACATACACGCGCCCGCTTTGAAACAGCAAAATACTCTCTGTCCTTGAAATCTTATAAAGCTTTGCCAAACAGCCGTCAATACGCAGGGAGCTAACCAATACTTCAACAGGACTTATTTCTTCCTCCTGTATCTTTCCCATTCCCTCTACGATTTCGCAAGTAACATGGGTATGCTTGATCTGTGATAGATTATCACAAATAAATTCTCCCATAGAAGATAAACAGTATAAATAACCTTGCCTGTTTCCCACACGGATATCACCGATACAACTTCTTTCAATTCCAAGGTTCATCAATGCACCCAGAAAATCCCTGTGAGAAAAATCATCTGCAAACTTAGTAATGAGGGGTTTCACATGAATGCAGGAAATGGGATATTCCTCCTCGTACCCAAAATCTGCGGCCGAACCAAACCTAATTATTTTTCTCTCCGTATCAGGATCTCCACCAAATACTTCCGGACCAGAGTACCGCAATTCCTTTTCCATCCTATAATAAACATCTAATTCCGCCAAACCCAGAAAACCGCTAAAAGTAAACACATTCTGTTTATAGGATTGATCCGCTAAGTCTTTTAACCTTTTTTGTAATTGTAATATTTCTTTTTCCGAATTTAATGCCATATACTACCCCAGTGCTACATCCAATACCATCATCAATACAAATCCTGCCAATACACCCATGGTTCCCGTGTGGGAATGTTCTCCCAAATGCGCTTCCGGTATTAATTCTTCCACCACTACATAAACCATAGCACCTGCTGCAAAAGACAAGAGCCATGGCATATAAGGAACCAGAACCGCTGCCAGCAATATGGTAATTACACCAAAAATAGGTTCCACAATTCCGGTTAAACAGCCTGATAAAAATGCCTTTACGGAAGATGTGCCTTCTTTTTTAAGGGGCAGGGAAATCGCTGCTCCCTCCGGAAAGTTCTGAAATCCGATACCGATTGCAAGTGCAAATGCAGCTGCATAATCCGCAGTGCTGCCGCCGTTTAAACGGGCATTGGCAAAGGCAAGCCCCATTGCCATTCCTTCGGGAATATTATGAAGTGTAACAGCAAATATCATGAGTGTGGTCCGTTGTAATGAAGTCTTAGGCCCTTCCGCTTCTTTTTCACCGATATGAAGATGGGGAATCAGCTTATCCATCAAAAGCAAAAATCCTGCTCCCAACAAAAAGCCACCTGCAGCCGGTATCCAACCGATACCGCCGGACTCCTCGGCCTGTTCAATGGCCGGTATGAGGAGCGACCAAACACTGGCCGCTATCATAACACCTGCAGCAAAGCCTAAAAAAGCCTTATGTACAGATTCATTTATTTCTTTTCTAAATAGAAATACGGTAGCCGCTCCGAGCGAAGTCATCAGCCACGCAAAGCCCGTGCCCTCAAGCGTCAATATTATTATATTCATACTCCCTCCTAGTTAAAATTTATAATCTCATTCTTGGGTGCTTTTACTTTTTCAACGCTGCTCGCATGCAAAATAGGACCTTCACCTGCATAATCCTTCCAGTACTCTATTGATACATCAGCCGTTACCTTCACCCATTCCTTCTGCTTGAGCTTATCCGTGTCCTTATATTCACAGGCATAACCCAGAAAGGCCATATCATCCGCACAGCATGTCATAGCCATACGTCCCGGCACAAAATAACCCTTGGGGAATCCATCCGGCCTTAGCACCATAGCTATAAATTCTATTTTCTTACCTGTGTATCTCTCCGGATGCTCCATACTATCTAAATACCAAACCCCATATCCAAAATCATCCAGCTTTAGAAGCTCCTGATTCAAATCATAGGGCAGGTCCTCTTCCATCATTGCCGTAATTTCTCCCTCTGCATCCTCAAAAATAATTTCTGCACGGGGATTAACCGCTTTTACATTCCTTTTATAGCTGCTTAAATCCGTAATGCCGTCACATCGGTTAAAAATAATCAATTCTGATTTACGGACCATTTCAGCCAAAAGGGAACGCATATTATTGTAATACATGGGAAAAGTAGAACCGTCAATGGTGGTAATCTGCTGCTCAACTTTCCAATGCCAAGGCATTTTCATATTTTTAAAGTTCCACATGCCATTATACTCAATTATAATTCTATCGGGCTTATATTTCTTCTCCAGTTCAAGTAAATGGTTGGGATTAAAATCCTCTTCCTTCTCAATTAATTCCACCACCGTCCTGCTTCTTTTGAGCAAATCAGTATCATATTCCACCTCGCCTTCCTCGCAGAGAAGAAGTAATGTCGTACCCTTCATCTGAAAATAAGGCTGTGCCAGGGTGTAGGTAATAAATTCTGTTTTTCCGCTTTCCAGAAATCCGTTAATCACATAAGCTGCTTTCATTCTGACTCCCATCCGTCTATGACTCTGTTATTATTATCTAATGGAATTCTTTTTAAAGAGTTCCTCTAGCTTATCTTCTGCAAGCTTTGATCCTATTACGCAAATTTTACCGGTTACTTGTGGTCTTCCTTCCCGTATATCGCTTTCACCCGGAACATAATCAAAATAAATCCATGTATTGTCTTCTGCAGAAACCATGCCCTTAGCCCGAAGTATCATTCCATAATCACCGCTTTCCAAGCTTTCTAAAATATCAGTGATTTTATCTCTTGTATAAACGGCTGGTGTTTCCTTCCCCCAACTTGTAAAAATCTCTTCCGCATGGTGGTGGTCATGATTGTGACAACCACAGGTACAATCTTCTCCATGCTCGTGGTGGTGCTCATGATGATGTCCATGCTCATGCTGTCCGCAGGTACAATCCTCTCCATGCTCATGATGGTGCTCGTGATGATGCCTATGATCTACGCAGGTACAGTCGTCCTCTCCATGCTCATGATCTACGCAGGTGCAATCCTCTCCATGCTCGTGGTGGTGCCCATGATGATGTCCATGCTCATGATCTCCGCAGGTACAGTCTTCTCCATGCTCATGATGGTGCTCGTGATGATGCCCATGATCTACGCAGGTGCAATCCTCTCCATGCTCATGATGATGTTCCTGTGCTTCTTCCATGAGAGTTTGCATCATATGCTCCAATTTATCCGCCCCCTCGATGGTCCTTAAAATATCCGCTCCTTGCAGCTCGTCCCAGGGTGTGGTAATAATAGTCGCTTCTTGATTGTATTCCCGAAGCAATTGCGTACAGGCTTCCAGCTTGTCCTGACTCAAATTTGCTGTACGGCTTAATATAATGGTATCGGCATATTCTATTTGATTACAGAAAAATTCTCCGAAGTTTTTAATATACATTTTGCATTTATTGGCATCTACAATAGCAACCGCACTGTTAATTTCTATTTCCATATCCAATGCTGCATTTTCCACTGCTTTTATAACATCGGAAAGCTTACCCACTCCGGAAGGCTCAATCAACACTCTTTCCGGTGAATAGGTGGTTATTACTTCTTTTAAGGAAGCACCAAAATCCCCTACCAAAGAACAGCATATACAGCCTGCATTCATTTCCTTGATTTCTATTCCTGCCTCCTGTAAAAAACCGCTGTCTATCCCAATTTCACCAAATTCATTTTCTATTAATACTACTTTTGTGTTTGCTAAAGATTCCTTTAAAAGTTTTTTTATCAGAGTCGTCTTTCCTGCCCCTAAAAAGCCCGAAAATATATCAATTTTTGTCATTATATTACATCCTTCTTTCTAATCTTTCTCAACAGAGGCTTCCATCTCCGTCCCATATTTCAATACTATATTGTGTATCAAATCTCATGGAATGTCAAGAAAGTCAGATGCCTTTATAATCATTCAGTATCCTTTTCCATTAATTTGCCATAATCCATTGGGACTCTATAACTGAAAGTGGCAAAATAGCCGCCTCGCCTTCATGGCTTACCCCACATAAAATTCCCACAAAATATCCATTCTCATCATAAATACCACAACCGGACATGCCCATGCCGCATTCTAATTTTGCCAGCATCATGTTAAGACCAAAATCCTCCAAATAAATCCACGGAGATATGAGTGTTCCTTCCACCCCCATATCATAATCTGAATCTAAGCAATAAAGAGCATCTCCCTCTGCAAGTGTATCAAAGCTGTTCTTATTTGTTTTCACAACCGGAACCTCATCGCCTTCTACTTTTAGAAATGCCACATCAGCCGTATCCGAACGGTAAAACAGCTCTGCTATTCTTTCCTCTCCGTTTGCAAAAACAACCGTACATGGGGTCTGTGAAGACAAACCATCCATTATATGCCCTGCTGTTACAATAAATCCAGCTCCCTCACCCCAAGCATAAACTACACCTTTTCCGCTAAAAAACTCTGTATGTACACTAACCTGACTGTGCGTTTCTATATTCTTATTATGATTTAAAGAAGTCCATAACAAACCTCCTGCTAATATAAATAATAGGATCAGCACTGCTATAGGTATCACTTTTGCTTTCAGTTTATTTAATTTAGTCATACTCCATCCGCCTTACCCATAGGTCAAAACGGCGCATATAAACCGATTTATATACGCCCATGAACACATATTTCAATATAAATCTCTATCTTTTCCCATTCAAGCCGCCGGCTACTCATTTTCTGAATCAATTATATTACCTTTGGAATCTGTATATCTATATACCTGCTTATCATCAGGATATTCTTGTCCATATTCCATTAAAATAATGGGATGCTCCAAATAGCTTTCCATATCACTTTTAAAAGATTGTATCATTTGAAGATTCTCTTCCTCACTATAGTCCTCCAATCTCCAAGGAATGTTTTCTTTTTTCTCTAAAACAATAATATCTCCGCTTTCATCCAGATAAAATATAGAAAATTGGTATGTTACAATCCCGTCTCCAAGGGTAGGATGAAATTGTAATATATAATATTCTTCTTGGACCTCTACCACATATACATAGGTATTATGGGCACTATGAATATACTGATCCCACAGGAGAAGAACTTTATCATTTTCATCTTGGGTAAATATTTGGATATTTCCATGTCCGGGGGCTTTTATTCCTCCTCCAATAAGATTATACTCTTGATTTACAACAATTAATTCATCATTACCATCATGGGTGATATCAATGTAGAAGGTATTTAGCAAGCCATCTTCCGAATCTGATTGAAAGTTGTTTTTTATTTTATCTTACCGCTTTTATATAAATTTGGCAGGGATTGTTTTTACCCCACAAATCAGGAAAGCATTCTAATTCTCTAAACCCTAAGCTTTCATAGAATTGATTGGTTAGATCATACTCTTTATAATGTCCCTTTTGAACCGTCTTCACTTGAATAAATTCGTAACCCTTCTCCTTGGCATAGTTATATAAAGCTTTAAATAAAGCTGTTCCGACACCATGGTGATGATGGTCTGCTAATACACCCATAACACAGATTTCAGCAGTAAAAGCACCGGTTTCTTTCAAAGCAATAAATCCTCGTACCTTGGTATCCACTGTTTCTGCCCAAAAAGGCATATCCTTACAGCATCTGCAGTATTCCTCCGTGCTTTCCGGCAATCCAAACCAATCAGGCAGTTGATTTAACAGTATAAAAATTGTTTTATTTATGTTCCCTGCCATCATTACAATATTGTATCATAAAACTATAATCAAAAAAAGATAAAAAACGGATCTTGCATTGCACTAATAACATAATTATAAGTAAAAAAATCCGGTAAAATCAAGCGTTAACGCCGATGTTACCGGATTTATAAATAAGCAGGACGATAAGCCGGGTTCTGTCTCGAATAATCATCTGTCTGGGACTGCCGTTACCGGCAGCCTCTAGCGACCTACCTGAGAACAGGCCGGGCAAGCCTGTTGTTCTCATATGGCCTTGCTTCGGATGGGGTTTACATGGCTCCGGCTGTTACCAGCCGGACGGTAGTCTCTTACACTGCCTTTCCACCCTTACCACGCCTTGCGGCGGGCGGTATATTTCTGTTGCACTAGCCTTGGAGTCACCTCCACCGGACGTTATCCGGCATCCTGCCCTGCGAAGCCCGGACTTTCCTCACCCACTTACGTGGCTGCGATTATTTGTCCTACTTATTATAATTTAAAGCTGGTTAATTGTAGCATGAAAAATAATATGTGCCAAGTATTAAACAGTTTTAAATTTTTGTTTTTATTATCTTACTTACTCCTTTGCAGATAAAAGAGCATAAACCTTTCTAAAAGAATCCTTTATATGATACTTCTCATCAAACAGACCACAATACGGACCATTCATCTTATATCCATAATCCGATTCCGACATCCATGGATTATCACAAAGCCCCCAGATGGTAACACTGGTCAGAGGTTTGTCCTCACCTGCGTTAACCTTTTTATAAACCTCAAAAAGTGCACGGTAAAAGTCTGCGTGTTTTTCCATGGTATAAGCATCATTTTCATAATTACGCACCGCAAGCTCCGTAGCATGTACCTCCATACCCATGGAAGAATATTGTAATATTGCGGCTTCGATTTTGTTCAGGTCGTTATTATTCATACAGCCCGCCTGCTGCCCATATCCGCCGATATAGCTTTGCATGCCGATACCGTCACAAAGCTTCCGGTTTTCACCGTTGGCATCCTTTGAATAGCTGTTAATGCTTTCCACCAGTACACAGATGGCATCTCGTTTTTCCTCATAGAAGGTATTATAATCATTGTAAAAGAGTTTAATATCTACTTCACTATTTTCAGACTGCAGCTTATCTACCGCATCCCTTGCATACATAAATGCCAATTCTACATAGTCGGGGCCGATATAGGTGTAAAATGGATTTTCTTCCCCGTTTCGATACATTCTCAGATGACGGTCATCCCCTGTTTCACATTCAGCCACATCATCTGCTACCGCTTCATTAACCACATCCCAACAATAAACAACACCTGGATAATTTCTTTCAAAATGTCCGATTACTTCTTCAATATAATACCTTAACCTTTCCTTCATGGTCTCAGTATCAACATACTCTCCTGTATTCTGATATCCTTCCCGGAAAAACCAATCCTTCATATACGCATCCCATACCAGCGCATGTCCTCTTACCCCAATACCGTTATCCCTGGCAAAGGAAACAATCTGATCAGCCGCTTCATAGTTCATGACCGGCATACCGTCCTCATTATTCTGCGATGCTCTTTGATCTAAGAGAGAATATGCTTTCATCTCATTGCTTGCAGTAATACTGTTAAAATGCCAGATCATAAGTTCTTTATAGTCCTCGTTCATCATTTCATATGCACCGATTACGGCTCCCAATTTAAAACCATATTGCTCGGCTAAAACCGCAAGGGAAGAATAGGTATCAAAATATTCCGGAACTTCCTCTACCAAACTCTCCTCCGGATTTGTGCCGCTCTCATCCTCTACAATGTCTGCCAATGTATCTTTAACATCAACATTCATACTTTGTTTTTTAGCACCGCACCCGCTAATGCCCAAAAAGAAAACAGCTAAAAATAACCATATAATACTACGTAATCCCTTTCCCAAAAGAATCCCTCCTCACCTTATTTCAAACTAACCTACATGCCGCATCAGCGGCATAAACTACATAGGAAGAATGGCTCGGAGAGACATTCTTCGGTGTGAGATTTAGATATTCTTAGGTGCCGCATTTTGGCTCCTTAGAATATCTTCTCACACTTAACTCCCATACGTCCGCTTTAGCGGACATACAAATCAAGATCGTGAAATGCTTTATTTCACGCTAACTCCCATACGTCCGCTTTAGCGGACATACAAATCAAGATCGTGAAATGCTTT
>CAZJAS010000044.1:0-17295 GCA_964544135.1 uncultured Clostridium sp.
TTCTTCATCATCTACCATATCACATTTGTTCATGAATACAATGATGTAAGGTACACCTACCTGACGGGACAGCAGGATATGCTCTTTTGTCTGAGCCATAACACCATCAGTTGCAGCAACAACCAAGATAGCGCCGTCCATCTGTGCAGCACCCGTAATCATGTTCTTAACGTAGTCAGCATGCCCAGGGCAGTCAACATGTGCGTAATGTCTATTCTCTGTCTCATACTCAACATGAGAAGTAGAAATGGTGATACCACGCTCTCTCTCTTCAGGAGCTTTGTCAATCATATCAAAAGCTACTGACTGACCTGTTCCAAGTCTGATATTCAGTGTCTTTGTGATAGCTGCTGTTAAAGTGGTTTTACCATGATCAACGTGACCAATGGTACCAATGTTACAATGGGGCTTATTTCTTTCAAATTTAGCTTTAGCCATTTTTATAATCCTCCTTAAAATTGTTTAGCAATTTTTATTTTTTAATTTACTCGGCTATTTCAATTATATTAAAAACAACCGAGTTTATCAAGCACTATTTTATACTTGAGTACTTATCTGCAATGCAGCTATTTTTCAGTAAATCTATTACTTCACTTTTGCTGCAAGTACCTTTTCCTGTACACTCTTAGGAACTTGTTCGTACTTATCAAAGAACATGGAATAGTTACCGCGGCCCTGTGTTTTAGAACGAAGGTCAGTCGCGTAACCGAACATTTCTGCCAGTGGCACAAATGCCTTTACCATCTTACCGCCGCCGATATCTTCCATTCCTTCGATACGACCGCGTCTGGAGTTGATATCACCGATTACATCGCCCATATAATCTTCAGGCATAGTTACTTCTACCTTCATGATAGGCTCAAGTAATGCGGGTGAAGCCTTCTTCATCGCTTCCTTAAATGCCATGGAACCGGCAATATGGAATGCCATTTCAGAAGAGTCAACTTCATGGTAGGAACCATCATATACATTTGCATAAACACCAACCACAGGGAAACCACCCAGAGTACCGGCACGTGTTGCTTCTTCAATACCTGCACCGATTGCGGGAATATATTCCTTCGGTATAGAACCGCCTACTACAGATGATTCAAACTTAAACAGCTGTTCACCGTTAGCGTCCATAGGCTCGAACTTAACTTTACAATGTCCGTACTGTCCGCGACCACCGGATTGTTTTGCATATTTGTATTCCTGATCTACCGCTTTTGTTAATGTTTCCTTGTATGCAACCTGAGGAGCACCAACATTGGCCTCTACCTTGAATTCACGAAGCAGACGGTCAACGATAATCTCCAAATGAAGCTCGCCCATTCCTGCGATAATGGTCTGTCCTGTTTCCTGATTTGTATGAGCACGGAAAGTGGGATCTTCTTCAGAAAGCTTTGCCAAAGCCTCACTCATCTTACCCTGGCCTGCCTTTGTCTTAGGCTCAATAGCCAATTCAATAACAGGTTCAGGGAATTCCATTGACTCTAAAATTACAGGATTTTGCTCATCACAGAGGGTATCACCTGTAGCCGTAAACTTAAAGCCTACTGCTGCCGCAATATCACCGGAATAAACCTTGTCAAGCTCTGCCCTCTTGTTTGCATGCATCTGCAGGATACGTCCAACACGCTCTTTCTTGCCTTTTGAGGCATTTAATACATAAGAGCCGGAGTTCATGGTGCCGGAATATACTCTAAAGAATGCCAGCTTACCAACAAAGGGGTCAGCCATAATCTTAAACGCCAGTGCCGAAAATGGTTCTTCATCGGAAGAATGTCTTTCCACTTCATTACCCTCTAAATCAGTACCCTTAATAGACGCAATGTCTGTAGGGGAAGGCATATACTCCAAAATAGCATCCAAAAGCTTTTGTATACCCTTGTTGCGATATGCAGAACCGCAGCATACAGGGATTGCTTTACATTCACAGGTTGCTTTTCTTAATACTTGTTTTAATTGCTCAACGGAAGGCTCTTCACCCTCCAGGTACATCATCATTAAATCATCATCAAGTTCACAAATTTTCTCAATTAATTCAGAACGATATAATTCTGCATCTTCCTTCATATCACCAAGGTCATCTGTAACATCAATGTCATCACCCCTATCATCATTATAGATGTAGGCTTTCATTTCAAATAAATCTATAATTCCTTTAAATGAATCTTCCTTGCCGATAGGCAGCTGCAAACAAATTGTATTTTTACCCAATCTGGTTCTGATCTGCTCTACCGCTCCGTAAAAGTTTGCACCAAGGATGTCCATCTTATTAATGAATGCCATACGAGGTACGCTGTAAGTGTCTGCCTGACGCCAAACATTTTCTGACTGAGGCTCAACACCACCCTTTGCACAGAATACGCCAACCGCACCATCCAGTACACGCAAGGAACGCTCAACTTCTACAGTGAAGTCAACATGTCCGGGTGTATCGATGATATTGATACGATATTCCGATGAATCAGGCATGGGTTTTGTTTCTTTTTCCAGAGTCCAGTGGCAGGTTGTAGCTGCTGATGTGATTGTGATTCCTCTTTCCTGTTCCTGCTCCATCCAGTCCATAGTAGCAGTTCCTTCATGAGTATCACCAATCTTATAGTTAACACCGGTATAATATAAAATACGCTCTGACAAAGTAGTCTTACCTGCGTCAATATGAGCCATAATACCGATGTTTCTGGTTCTCTCTAGTGGATATTCTCTTCCAGCCAAGGTTTTTTCCTCCTTATATTAGTTAAATGGCCGCTCCCTTATAATTGTAACGATAGTGTTCAAACATAAAAACGTTCTCCGCACAACCGATATAATTAGAATCTGTAGTGTGCGAATGCTCTATTTGCTTCTGCCATCTTGTGCATGTCTTCTTTTCTTTTCACTGCAGCACCGGTACTGTTTGCTGCATCATAAATCTCGTTTGCCAATCTGTCTTCCATTGTCTTTTCGCCTCTCTTACGAGAAAACATTACAAGCCAACGAAGCGCTAATGTCTGGCGGCGTTCAGGCCTTACCTCGATGGGCACCTGATAGGTAGCACCACCAATACGTCTTGCTTTTACTTCAAGAACAGGCATAATATTGTTGATTGCCTCTTCAAAAACTTCAAGCGCAGGCTTTCCTGCCTTTTCTTCAACTTTAGCAAATGCACCATATACAATCTTTTGAGCAATACCCTTCTTACCGTCTAACATAATGTTATTGATAAGCTTGGTAACCACCTTATTATTGTATAAAGGATCTGCCAATACATCTCTTTTCTGAATATGTCCTTTACGTGGCACGGTTCTTCCCTCCTTAATAATGGTAACATTCCTTCTATAGCAAATCATATTGCGGAATGTTAGGTTAATTAAATCATCGGTACTCACAATTGTTTCCCTAGTGTTCGTGCGGTATATCTGTACAACAAAATGCCCACACTTAAATAGTTCCGTTATGTGAATCCAGTTTAATCAAGTTTCCCTGATTACTTAGAAGCTTTAGGTCTCTTCGCACCATACTTGGAACGAGCCTGTTTTCTGTTAGCAACTCCCGCAGTATCCAATGTACCTCTGATGATATGGTATCTGGTACCGGGTAAGTCTTTAACTCTTCCGCCTCTGATCAGTACAACGCTATGCTCCTGTAAATTGTGGCCTTCTCCGGGAATGTAGCTTGTCACTTCGATTCCGTTTGACAGACGAACTCTGGCAATTTTTCTAAGTGCAGAGTTAGGCTTTTTAGGAGTTGCAGTCTTAACAGCGGTACATACACCTCTCTTCTGAGGAGAAGAAGCATCTGTTGACCTTTTGTGTAAGGAGTTAAATCCCTTTTGCAAAGCAGGTGCTGTAGACTTCTTTTGTGTTGTCTGACGTCCTTTTCTTACTAACTGGTTAAATGTTGGCATTTTTGTTTCACCTCTTTCTTTTTATAAAATAGTTAAGTTTCTGTGCACCATTCAATATCATTTACTTTTCTTGGTTAAAAAATGTAAATCTTGCACCAAAAGAAGAAATGCATTTGCGTGCACACTATGATAGTATACGTGTTCGCAAATGCATTGTCAATAACTTTTTGTTGAAATTTGTACGGTTTATTCCGTTTATTCCTTCATTATTCAGACTTTTATAATCTTAAGATATCGCTTCAATGCATCCTGCCAGGAAGGCAGTCTTTCAAATCCGTTTACTTCTAATTTATCCTTATTCATACGGCTGTTTTTAGGACGGTTTGCCCGAGCCTTAAATTCCTCCGAGGTAACCGGTACCACCTCCACATTTACATCCGCTTGCTTAAAAATTTCTTTTGTAAATTCATACCATGTACAGATGCCTTCATTTGCCGCATGATAGATACCGTACTTTTCAGTAAGAACCATATCCACAAGAAGCTTTGCCAAATCATAAGTATAAGTGGGGGAACCGTATTGGTCGTTTACCACTGTGATACGGCTGTTCTTTTCCGCTAGGTTTAACATGGTTTTTACAAAATTCTTTCCGTTAACTCCAAATACCCATGTGATTCTTACTATGAAGTATTTCTTCAGGGTATTTTGTATTGCCAATTCTCCTTCATACTTTGTTTGTCCATATACATTAAGCGGATGACATGCATCATCCGGCTCCCAAGGCCGTTCTCCCTCTCCGTCAAAAACATAGTCCGTGCTTAAATATAACATCTTAATATCAAGTTCTTTACATGCATCAGCAATATTTTGAGTACCGTCTGCATTCACCCTGCGGCATATATCCTCATGATCCTCTGCGGCATCCACTGCGGTATAGGCGGCACAATGAATCACGGCATCCGGTTTATTTTCCGAAATCACATTGCGTACACTGTCCCTATCGGTAATATCCATTTCTTCTATATCTACGCCAACTGCCTCCATACCTCTTTTACAAAGCTCATTTACCACATCATGGCCCAGCTGGCCCTTAACACCTGTTACCAGTACTTTCATAAAAACCTCCTCTTGTATATTGCTAGTATGCTACCTGTATAAAAAGCACCTATACTGAATAGCATTTTACAGCTTTTTGCCAATATATACAAGGTATTTCCTACAAAATCAAAGAACCGGCTCTATCGGAGGTTCCGCTCCTATTTTACTATTCCATTCCATTTCCACTGACATTTCTTTCAGCTTTTTCAGCCTCCATTCCTGCCTTGATAATTGTTTGTTGCCCCCGAGTGCAACATACCTGCGCCTGTACTGCATGCACTTAATATAGTAAACAGTAATAAGCACTCCTACCAGTAACATAATCATAATAAATAAAGCCAACGGAAAAAATTTATATTTTTCAATCACATCCCAAGATGTCAGAGGAACTATTTCATCCTCTATCACCGTCAACCTGTAATCAGGCTGGTGTAATGCTGTATTCACTGTGCCGAAAAATCGTAGAGCACCGTATATCCATAATTTGTTCATTAGATATAGAACTCCTTTCTTATAGCTAATAAATAATTTTGAAACTTATTTCTAGTGGCTCAACTCATTATAAAACTTTGTCAGCCGGTTTTTCTAACCATTCCAAAGTATTATAATGAGTTGAGTCCCTTTGGATACAATTTCAAAATTACTTACCTTTAATAATAAAGACTGTTCTTTTGGGGGAAATAGCTCAATAATATTCTTTTAATCTTTTCTTTTCTTTGTACCTGCTTTATAATAGGTACAAAGTACATTATATTATTTTTTATGAAAGAGGGAAAACATATGCAGGAGAAAAAATTTGTTAAACTGTTTAAGACTGCTAAAATCATCCAGCTCTGCCTTTTGCTTGGCATACAAATTACTTTTTTTCTAATACTGGCTTGTAATGCCGACTTAAGCAGCCGTATCTATTCTGATAAGGCACTTTTTATCTTATGCATTATCACATGGATCCTCATGATTTTTAATCTGCTTTGCCTCTTCTTTGACTTTTTTAAATTACGCTCTTTTAACACAGAGAGCCATGCATTAACACAGGCTGCCTATTTGGATCATTTAACAGGAATTCCAAACCGGAATAGTCTGGATGTGATTTTCAGAACCTATACAACTCCTGAGTCATTAGCAAATATTGGCTGCGCCATGTTCACAATCAGTAATTTAAAGGATATTAATAAAGCACAGGGGCACCAAGCCGGTGACCTAATCATACAGAACTTCAGTAATATGTTTGAGGAAATCGGCGATGCCTATGGTTTTGTAAGCCGAAACGGGGGGAACGAATATGTGGCGGTGATTAACCAATGCGATCACAAGATAATGCAGGAATTCCTGACGGCTTTGGAAAATCGCATTTCCTTATATAATGTGGATCATGCTGCTGCCCCTATCTTACTCAGCTCCGCATACACCCTGTATGCAGAGGAAGAAGTCACAGCCTTTACACAGCTTTTGACCGCAACCTATAACAAACTCTATTCTGCCTCATGACAGCAGACTGCTTTTCTGATTACACATGCAAAAAGTTAAGTAGACTAAAATTCTAACGGAAAGGCATGGGATCCATATGAAAGAGCCCAACATACAATATTTAGCCGGTCTTGTCATACAGGCCCGACAAAATGACAGCGATGCTTTCGCAGAATTGTATGCATTGACCTATAATAAAATATATAATTATGCCCGGCATTATCTACGGGATAATTTTCTTGCACAAGATGCCGTGCAAGAGGTATACATATCCGTGATGAAGAATTTAAATAAATTAAACGATCCCATGCTTTTCATTGCGTGGCTTAACCGTATCTCCTTTCATGTATGCTATGACATGAGCCGGAAAAACAATCCGGGTGATACCACTTCCGATATGGGTATCCTTGAAATTATACAGGATGAACATCCCGATTCCAATCCGGAATCTTCTTATCAGAAAAAGGAAGAGCACGAACGTTTAAACAGGGCTATGGAAAGCCTTCCTTTTCATGAAAAACAAGTATTAATGATGCGTTATTACAGCAATTTAAAGCTGGAAGAAATCGCAGCAGCAATGGATATCAGCCGCAGCAGTGTAAAACGCTATATTACATCCGGCCAGGAACATTTAAAGCTGCTGTTGAAAGGATAGGAGGTGAGCTGCATGTTTTTTAGAAAAAGAAAAAAATATCAAATGAATTTAAAAATGGCAAATGAAACATTGCAAAATGTATTTGCAGCCTGCGAGCAGCCACCCAATACTATTCCGTTTGACAAATTGGTTCTGCGCAGAAAGTTAAATACACGCACCTATGACAGCTTACTTGTTTTGACTGCCATATTGTTGCTTCTTACCTTTCTGGCTCCCTTGGCCGTTTCACCCGTAAGCCAATTACTTAACGGCAAAGTACAGATGCAGCAAGATTCCGAAGTTTATCTAATATCCGATTCCGTATCCGATAATATATTATGCCTTACCTTATCAGGTGACGGTATCTTGTATCATGAGGCTTTCCAGGAAACCTCCTCCGGTATCACAGAATCGCCCCTGTCCTATGATACCCAATCAAGGTCCTTATATTTTACTTATTATGAAACCGAAACCAATATTTATATTCCTATAGAGAATGCGCCTACCTTACATCTGCGGCTTTCTCCCGAATGATGCCTATGAAAAAAGTAAAGAAAAAATATTTGTTAATTTTATATTTATCCGTGATGGCTTTTTTGTGCGGATGCGGTCCCGGTTCAAAGGCCGTGATATCCGATGCGACCGCAACTCCATCGGAAGTCACTCCTTTGCCCACCGATGCAGATTCCTCAATTCCTTCTGATGCCTCCCCTCCTTCTGTCACAGCAGATGTCATTGGCACCCGGGATAATACGCCCCACTGCCTTGTACCGGAAGCCGGAGGAAGTGCAGAGGTTTTTAATGACTATGCCTCCATTGATTATTCTTATTCCTCGGAAGGATATATCATGGTCCGTTACACCGGACCCTCCGAGAAGGTTAAGCTTCGGATAACGGGTGTGGATTTGGTTACCTACACCTATAATTTAATAGGAGATGACTATGAAGCATTCCCTCTGTCCGCGGGAGACGGAAGCTATGAGATTACTATATTTGAAAATTTATCCGGCACCAGTTACATCGTCTGCCTCACCGCCAATATCGGCGTAGTGCTTACGAACGAATTCGGTCCCTACTTATATCCCAATCAATACTGTGAATTTAATTCTTCAAATGAAACCGTTAAAAAAGCAGTGGAGCTGGCACAGCCGGCAAACTCGGATCTTGATGTGGTATCCAATGTCTATAATTATATTATAGGGGCCATTACCTATGATTATGAAAAAGCCGAAACCGTTCCCAGCGGCTACACAGCCGATGTGGACCAGATTCTGGAAAACGGAACCGGGATTTGCTTGGATTATGCCGCAGTTATGACCAGTATGCTAAGAAGCCAGCGAATACCGACCAGACTGGAAGTGGGTTATGTAGGAGATGCCTACCATGCCTGGATCAGTACTTATATCACCGATATGGGATGGATAAATGGTATTGTACAATTCGATGGAGAAAACTGGGAGCTGCTCGATCCCACATTTGCTGCCAATAGCAGCGAAACCGAATTAAGAAACTTTATTGGTGACGGCAGCAATTATATAGTAAAATACATATACTAATTGGTAATTTCGAATTTCCAAGGGGGCTCTACTCATCGTACTACTTTGGAATGGTTAGAAAAACCGGCTGACAAAGTACTATGATGAGTAGAGCCACTAGAAATGAGTTTAGCAATTGCCGAATATACTGAAAGATATAAGGAGAATAAACCAATGGGTTTTAAAAAATTAACCAATCAGGAAATCGCATCCTTCTGCGGGCAGACCGCCATGCTTTTTCAGGCCGGTATCACCCCCCTGGAAAGTATGGGTATCCTGTTAAATGACAGTAATACAACCGAAGGAAGGGAAATCATCCGTAAAATTGCTGATACCTGCAGTAAAGGAGAGTCTTTTTCACAATCACTTAAAATTTCCGAGGTTTTCCCTGATTATGTGCTTCATATGATTACTATCGGAGAAGAATCGGGAAATTTAGATCATGTAATGCAATCCCTGTCCGACTATTATGAACGGGAAGATTCCATTTCTGACAGTATTAAGAGCGCAGTCAGTTACCCCTTTATTATGATTGGTATTATGCTACTTGTAATCTTTGTGCTTTTGGGAAAGGTGATGCCTATCTTTAATCAGGTTTTTATACAGCTTGGCAGCGAAATGAGTGGTATTTCAGCAACACTTTTACATATGGGAAATTCCCTGAATCAATATTCCCTTATTTTTGTTCTGATATTATTGGTCTTTGTCCTGCTCTATCTATTATCCACTAAGACTAAAAAAGGACGTATGCTTACCAGAAATTTTCTTTCTATTTTCCCTCTCACCAAAAGCTTTTATGAAAAGCTTGCGGCGGGACGCTTTGCAAGCGGCATGGCTCTTACCATCGGCAGCGGTATGGATACCTTTTCAAGTTTAGATATGGTCTCTCAGCTGACAGAGCACAAGGGAATGCAGGATAAAATCGAAAGCTGTAAAAAGTCAATTAAGGATGGTGCTAACTTTTCCGAGGCCCTGTCAGAATCCGGTATTTTCAGTAACCTCTATTCCCGCATGGTTGCCGTGGGCTTTCGTACGGGTTCCATAGATATTGTTCTGCAAAAGATTGCCGATAATTACGATAAAGAGACAGAGCGAAAAATACGTTCCATTATATCTATTTTAGAACCCACCTTGGTTATTATACTATCTATTATTGTGGGTTTGATTCTGTTATCCGTTATTTTCCCTCTGATGGGAATTATGTCCAGCATCGGTTAATTTAAATTCGGAGAAAAACTATGAGTATTTACAAAAACCGTTTTAAACGAAATAAGAGGAACTTCCTTGTAGAGCTGCTTTATTTTCTTCCACCGGCAGCTTTTCTGGCTATTTTCATCCTTTTTTACAGCGGGATCCGTTCTATTTCCGACACCAATATGGATAAACAACGAGAAAGCTTGGAAACAGCCTTAAACCGAAGCATTGCACAGTGCTATGCAGTCGAAGGGGTCTATCCGCCTAATCTGCAATATATTGAGGAGCATTATGGACTTATTTATGATCATAATTATTTCTATATAGACTACCAGCCCATCGGCTCTAATATCATGCCGGATGTTACTATCTTAAACAGAACAGGAGGGTCTTAATGAAACGTAAATCAAATGAACCCAGCCGCCATATTGTAGATATATTATTTGTATTGGCATTGTTCTGTGTTTTTGCCGCTTCTGCCCTCATGCTTGTGACCATCGGTGCCAATGTATATAAGCAGACCGTGTCGGATATGAGCATCAATTTTACGCAAAGAACCGCTTATTCCTATGTAACAGAAAAAATACGCCAGAATGATACCTATGATGCAGTAAGCGTCGGTGAGTTAAGGGGTACACCCGCACTCATCCTCACACAGCAAATAAACGGAGAGTCCTATTCTACTTATCTCTACTTTTATGAAGGCTACTTAAAAGAATTATTCATTCGGAAGGATTCTTTTGCCGGAACTGATATCCTATCCGCCGGTCAGGATATTATGGCTCTTTCTTCTTTTACGGCAGAAGAAGCGGAAAAAGGACTGATCAAGCTTACCATAGATACCGGTGACGGTCCTCCGATGATACTTTATACCGCCCTACGGTCAGATTATTCCTAAAGGAGATTTTATGAAATCGTCCAAATCAAACTTGTTCTTATTGGAACTTATAATATCCATACTGTTTTTTTCAATTGCCAGTGCCGCTTGCATCCAGCTTTTTGTTAAAGCTCATCTCTTAGATGATAAAACTAAGGAGCAGAATTTTGCTGTGACCTGGTCGCAGAATCTGGCTGAGCTATGGCAGTTTTCTGCCGGGGATATCAATATTGTTTATAAGCAATTATCCGGTGATTATGATATCACCGACGGTTCGGTTATTCTCTCCGACAACTCCCAAAGTCTAAAACTTTCCTTTGATAAGGAATTTAGCCTTTCCGACTCGCAAATTGTTTATCATGCTATTCTATCCGATTGCGGATATGATTCCTCAACTCAGCTTTTAAATGCAGAGATTTCTTTTACTAAAGGAAGCGAAACATTTTACACCCTGCCCCTAATGTATCACCCTCCAGCAGAAAGGGGGGTACGTCCATGAATAATAACAAAAAACGCTTTTCCATGGGACTTTCCTTCAGCAGCGGCGTGGGTTCCGCTTCCATACTGGTCATCTTTGTTATTCTTTGCTTGGTGTCCTTTGCCACACTTTCCATTGTCAGTGCTAATGCCGACTATAAGCTGAGCAAAAAGGTACTGGACCGGACCACAGCGTACTATGAAGCTTCCAATCAAGTGGAAGAAACACTTGCCAGGCTGGATTCCACCCTCTCTTCTGTATATGATACCGCTGCAACGGAGGAAGAGTACTTTCAATTAGTGGGACATCATAAATCCTTCATGATACCTCTGTCCGATTTACAATCATTGGAGGTCATTGTTACCATTGAATACCCTCTTTCTTTTGAAGATGCTTTCTACAGCATTAAATCCTGGCAAGTTATTATTACAGGAGAATTAGAATATGAAGGAACACTTAATTTGATGAAATAATGAATATACATACTAATATTTGTGTTTTAATATATTACTTAATTATTTATTAATTTACATTTTTCTATTGTAATATGTAAAATTTAATTCTATACTTTGCAAGTAACTAATCTTACAATAGGATAAATATTTTTATGAAAAAAACAGCAATTAGTATGATCACCATACTTCTAAGCATTGTAATCCTGACAGGATGTTCCAACAAAACTGCTCCACCTCCGGAAAATGAAATATCAGACTCTGTTACCAACTCTGACACCGATGCAAAGGTTGAGGATAAGCCTGTACAGATTATCCGCTCTATCATGAAGCTAGACTATGCCTCCATGACAGTTGCAGCATTTAATGAAGCCGTGCAGCAAAATTGCTGATATCAGTATATTCCCTGTTTTATCATATATCATAGAAGCAGATATTCCGGACTCGGAAGCACTCCTTATCTCGGAGCGTGATGGCAGGCTCAATGATATTCACACTGCCATTAAGGATTATTTCTTAAACTTGGATACAGAAGCTGCCGCGTCAGAGACCCTTGAGGAGGATGTGCTTGCAGAGTTTAAAAGAATTTCTGATTTATATAGCGACGATAAAATAACAGTCAATTGTTTGATACAGACAATTGAACATGATATCCCATGACGGATTCAATCTTCATTATTAAATAACATGTAATAAAAAAGACCTTCCATAAGTCGATTTCAACTTATGGAGGGTCTATTCTTTATACTTTGATTGTAATTACTCTTCTGTTACTGCAGCCATCTGCTCTGCTCTGTACATTATAGTTTCTTCTTCTGCTTCTTCAATATAACTGATTTGATCTTCATTATCTAAACTAATTTCATCATCAAAGGTGATCTCATTCAGATAATCGGTACTTAACTGAGTATTGCTATATCTCTTCATGCCGGTACCTACCGGAATCAGCTTACCGATGATAACATTTTCCTTCAGACCAATGAGGGGATCAACCTTACCCTTGATTGCCGCTTCCGTCAGAACCTTTGTTGTCTCTTGGAAGGATGCCGCTGACAGGAAGGAATTGGTTGCAAGGGATGCCTTTGTGATACCCAGCATTACCTGCTTGCCATCTGCCGGCTCTTTACCCTCTGCTATGAGACGTTCGTTTATTTCCTCATAATCAAGAACATCCACAAGTGTACCGGGTAAGAACTCCGCATCACCGTTGTTCTCAATACGAACCTTCTTTAACATCTGACGTACGATAACTTCAATGTGTTTATCGGCAATATCTACACCCTGCAAACGATATACACGTTGTACTTCACGTATCATATAATCCTGCACGGCACGGATACCCTTAATCTTTAATAAATCATGGGGATTAACGCTACCCTCTGTGAGCTCATCACCGGCCTCTAACATCTGCCCATCCATTACTTTAATTCTTGATCCGTAAGGAATCAGATATGCTTTGCTTTCACCGGTCTCATCATTGGTGATGATTACTTCCCGCTTCTTTTTGGTATCACTGATTTCCAATTTTCCGCCGAATTCTGCGATAATAGCCAAGCCTTTAGGTTTTCTTGCCTCAAACAATTCTTCAACACGGGGTAGACCCTGGGTAATATCATCACCGGCTACACCACCTGTATGGAAGGTACGCATGGTAAGCTGTGTTCCCGGCTCACCGATGGACTGGGCCGCAATAATACCGACTGCTTCACCCACCTGTACCGCTTCTCCGGTTGCCATATTTGCACCGTAGCATTTTGCACAGATTCCGTTTCTGGAACGGCAGGTTAAAATGGTACGAATCTTCACTTCTTCGATCGGCTCACCCTTTTCATTTACGCCAACACTTAAAATCTGTTCCGCACGGCTGGGTGTAATCATATGGTTGTGTTTTACAATCCGTTTACCGTCTTTATCATAGATATCCTCACAGACAAAACGGCCCACGATTCTATCTCTTAAACCTTCAATTGTTTCTTTACCGTCCATGAATGCTTTTACATACATGCCCGGAATATCTGTTTGCTTGCCTTCATTACAGTCTATTTCCCTAATGGAAAGCTCCTGGGATACGTCAACCATACGTCTGGTCAAATAACCCGAGTCTGCTGTACGCAATGCGGTATCGGACAAACCTTTACGCGCACCGTGAGCGGACATAAAGTATTCCAAAACATCAAGGCCTTCACGGAAGTTAGACTTGATCGGCAATTCAATGGTCCTACCGGTGGTATCCGCCATCAATCCACGCATACCGGCAAGCTGCTTAATCTGCTGATTAGAACCACGTGCACCGGAGTCTGCCATCATGAAGATATTATTATACTCATCCAAACCGCTAATCAGCTTGCTTGTCAGCTCCTTATCGGTTTCATTCCAGGTTTCCACTACCGCACGATATCTTTCTTCCTCGGTAATCAGACCACGTCTGAAGTTCATGGAAATCTTATCCACCGTTGCCTGCGCCTGCGCAAGCAGCTCAGACTTCTCTACAGGTACCGTCATATCGGAAATGGATACGGTCATAGCCGCTTTTGTTGAGTATTTATAGCCCATAGCTTTAATATAATCAAGTACTTCCGCATTTTTAAATGCACCATGGGTATTAATCACTTTTTCAAGTATTTGCTTTAAGCCTTTTTTATTTACTAAGAAGTCCACTTCGAGCGCTAAGAGATTCTCAGGCTTGGTTCTGTCTATGAAACCTAAATCCTGTGGCAACACCTCATTGAAAATAAAACGTCCCAATGTAGATTCCACATTATCCCTTACCACGGTTCCATCCTGCAGCTTCTTTTCCATCCGCACTTTGATACGGGATTGTAAAGTAATGACATCATTTTCATATGCCAAAATAGCTTCGTTCACACTCTTGAAGGACTTACCTTCTCCCTTTGCGCCCGGTCTTTCCTGTGTCAGATAATAAATGCCAAGCACCATATCCTGTGTCGGTACCGCAACAGGTCCACCATCCGAAGGCTTTAACAGGTTGTTGGGAGAAAGCAGCAGGAAACGGCACTCTGCCTGTGCTTCCACAGATAAAGGCAGATGCACTGCCATCTGGTCACCGTCGAAATCCGCGTTAAACGCAGTACATACCAGAGGATGCAGTTTGATCGCTTTACCTTCTACCAAAATAGGCTCAAATGCCTGAATACCCAGTCTATGCAGAGTAGGTGCACGATTCAACATAACAGGATGCTCTTTAATCACTTCCGAGAGCACATCCCATACACTGCCGTCAAGTCTCTCTACTAATTTTTTTGCATTTTTAATATTTTGGCTGATTCCTCTTGCCACCAGCTCCTTCATAACAAAGGGCTTAAACAATTCGATAGCCATTTCCTTGGGTAGACCGCATTGATAAATCTTAAGCTCCGGTCCTACCACAATAACGGAACGACCTGAGTAATCAACACGTTTTCCTAACAAGTTCTGACGGAAACGTCCTGATTTTCCCTTTAACATATCAGACAGGGATTTTAAGGCTCTGTTACCCGGTCCCGTAACAGGACGACCCCGTCTGCCGTTGTCAATGAGAGCATCCACAGCTTCCTGCAGCATTCTCTTTTCATTACGGACAATAATATCGGGAGCACCCAGTTCAAGTAATCTCTTCAAACGATTATTTCTATTGATAATTCTTCTGTAAAGGTCATTTAAATCGGAGGTTGCAAACCGACCGCCGTCGAGCTGAACCATAGGACGTAAGTCAGGTGGAATAACCGGAACCACATCCAAAATCATCCACTCAGGCTGGTTGCCTGAACCTCTGAAAGCTTCTACTACTTCCATCCTCTTGATAATACGGGCACGTTTTTGACCGGTGGATTCCTTTAAACCGGTTCTTAGCTCAACAACTTCTTTTTCCAAGTCTATTGCCTGTAAAATCTCTTTAATTGCTTCCGCACCCATTCCAACACGGAATTTATTACCCCATGTTTCGCGGGCATCCTGATACTCCTTTTCCGTAAGGATCTGCTTATATTCCAAATTGGACTCACCTGCATCTAATACAATATAAGACGCAAAGTAGAGCACCTTCTCCAGTATTCTTGGAGATAAATCCAGAATAAGCCCCATACGGCTGGGTATACCTTTGAAATACCAGATATGGGAAACAGGAGCTGCAAGCTCAATATGACCCATCCGCTCCCTGCGCACGCTTGCTTTTGTCACTTCAACACCGCAACGATCGCAGATAATACCTTTGTATCTGATTTTCTTGTATTTGCCGCAATGACATTCCCAGTCCTTACTCGGTCCGAATATCTTCTCACAGAACAACCCATCCCTTTCAGGCTTTAAGGTTCTGTAATTGATGGTCTCGGGCTTTAATACTTCACCTCTGGACCATTCCCGAATCTTTTCCGGTGAAGCCAGACCGATCTTGATTGCATCAAATGTCATTGGCTGATATACTTCATTTCTTGTTTCTGACATCTATGGCACTCCTTCCATGTTTAAGTCTATTTTAGAGTTCGTCACCTTCTATAGCAAAAACTTCCTCAACCTCTTCTTCAATATCTTCTTCCGCACTGACTAATTCGCCGTCCTCGTCGAATGCCTGCTCTTGATAACCTAATTTACCCAAAGAATCTTTCTCACTGTCATTGTAATCTCTTTTTTCACCTTCGATTTCATAACGGTAATCCGTATCATTGTAATCCAGGGTTTCCATAATCTCAACTTCAGTCTGGTCATCGCGCAATACACGAACATCCAAACTCAGAGCCTGCAATTCTTTGAGCAATACCTTGAAGGATTCAGGAATGCCGGGTTCAGGAATATTATCTCCTTTTATAATTGCTTCGTATGTCTTAACACGTCCCACAACATCATCGGACTTCACTGTCAGGATTTCCTGAAGCGTATAAGCCGCACCATATGCCTCCAGTGCCCAAACTTCCATTTCTCCGAAACGCTGTCCGCCGAATTGTGCCTTGCCGCCCAAGGGCTGCTGGGTAACCAAAGAATACGGTCCTGTGGAACGGGCATGTATTTTATCATCTACCAAGTGATGGAGTTTTAAATAGTGCATATAGCCAATGGTAACGGAGCCGTCAAAATATTCTCCTGTACGACCGTCACGCAATCTTACTTTACCGTCCCGGGTAATAGGAACACCCTTCCAGAGATTTCTTTTATCTCGATTATCCGATAAATAGGTAAGCACTTCCGGAAGCAATTCCTTCTTATGCTTCTTCTCGAATTCTTCCCATTCAAGATTTACATAATCGTTCGCCAAATCCAGAGTATCCATGATATCCTGCTCGTTTGCACCGTCGAAAACCGGAGTTGCCACATTAAAGCCCAGAGCCTTCGCCGCCAAGGACAAATGAATTTCAAGTACCTGTCCAATGTTCATACGGGACGGAACACCCAAAGGATTCAATACAATATCCAAAGGTCGGCCGTTAGGCAGATAGGGCATATCCTCTACTGGAAGCACGCGGGAAACAACACCCTTGTTACCGTGGCGGCCTGCCATCTTATCTCCTACCGAAATCTTTCTCTTCTGCGCAATATAAATACGTACTGCCTGATTGACACCCGGAGATAACTCATCACTGTTTTCTCTTGTAAAAACCTTGGCATCTACAACAATACCATATTCGCCATGAGGTACTTTCAATGAAGTATCTCTAACTTCTCTTGCTTTTTCACCAAATATTGCACGAAGTAATCTTTCTTCTGCTGTAAGTTCTGTTTCTCCCTTAGGAGTAACTTTACCTACCAGAATATCACC
>CAZJAS010000045.1:0-16387 GCA_964544135.1 uncultured Clostridium sp.
GCTTATTTTAAAAATCATATATGGGGATTGTAAAAAGAAAAAGAAGAAGGTATAGCGTGAAATAAAGCATTTCACGATCTTGATTTGTATGTCCGCTAAAGCGGACAGATGGGAGTTAGTGTGAACAGAAGTTGAATCTGAAACACATCAGGGGAATTCTCTGCCCGATTAAATCCTACAGTAAATTTACGCTATCGGTTAGTGAACATTACTTGAAACATTCGTAAAGTTATTGTAAAATTTACTATATAATATATTAATTTTATTTTTGAAGTTTATCTGTATTATAAAGTACCTTAATGAACCTTATGGGAGGCGGACTTATGAGTGAAACGATTGAAACATATGAAATTGTAGTCTTGTTAATCGCTATTGCTGTTACGGTAATACCGTATCGGTTATATGCTATGGTCATTAAGAGATTAAGGTATAATAAGAGTATTGCAAAAGCATTTGAAGACGATACTTTTGTGATGGCAGAACTGATTAAATCAAGATATGTCAGAGGTGATAGAGACAGTTTTATTGGGCACGGAAGGTTTTTTATTATTTAACTTATGGATATTATATCAATGATAAATTTTACAAAAAGAGACTGACCTCCAGAGATGATTATGATATGGAAGTAAAATTATATTATAATCCGAGCAATCCCAGAAAAACATATACAATAGGTACGATAAAGGATAATGAAAAAAACAAAGAGAAACTAGGGTTTTTTTGGGGTTTTGGGATTCCCTGTCTCTTCTTTTTTATCGTGGCTTCCATTTTAATGAGGATAATAAAATAGATTAATAGCCAGAGGGCAGTTTGGATATGTAAAAATACTAAGCCTGGAGATGGCAGGAGACTGATATTATGATATATACAATTACATTTAATCCGGCATTAGATTATATAGTATCGGTTCAGGATTTTAAGATGGGAATGACAAATCGTACCGATCAGGAAATGCTTTTGCCCGGAGGAAAAGGTATTAATGTATCCATAGTACTTAAAAATTTAGGGTTTGAAAGCACAGCACTCGGCTTTACTGCGGGTTTTACGGGAGAAGAAATTAAAAGAAGGCTGGAAGCAATGGGATGTAATACGGAATTTATAGACTTAGGAGTAGGCTCTTCCCGAATTAATATAAAAATTACTAATATAGAAGGAACCGAAATAAACGGACAGGGACCGGAGATAGATAGGAACAGCTTATATAAATTGCTTTGCAGGCTGGATTCCCTGAAAGAGGGAGATGTTCTTGTTTTAGCCGGGAGTATACCTCCTTCTATCCCAGGAACTATCTATCGGGATATATGTAAACAGCTTTACGGTAGGGGTATTACTGTCATAGTGGATGCCGCCGGCAGCCTTTTGGAAAGTGTATTGCCGCTTCATCCCTTTTTAGTAAAGCCCAACAAGCATGAGCTGGGAGAAATTTTTGGTAAAACACTCAATTCAGCGGATGAGATTATTCCTTATGCTAAGAAATTGCAGGAGATGGGAGCCGGTAACGTACTGGTATCTATGTCAAAAGAGGGTGCGGTTCTTGTAACGGATCAGGGCGAGATATATAAAAGTAAAACACCTTCGGGCAAGCTTATGAATGCAGTGGGTGCGGGAGATTCTATGGTGGCGGGATTTTTGGCAGGCTGGTTAACAACCGCTGATTATGAGAAAGCCTTTAAAATGGGTGTAGCAGCGGGAAGCGCGAGCGCCTTTTCTGAGATGCTGGCAACCAAAGAAGAAGTAGATAATTTATTGAATACATCCTTTTAAGGAAGGAGAGGCTGTATGTTAATATTTAAAGGTAAAAGTGTAAGCAAAAGCATTGCCATGGGGAAAATTCAGGTATTTAAAAATACAAGCCAGCAAGTGGACAATAATAAAATTGAAGATACCGGCGCAGAACTTACACGTTTAAGGAACGCAATCAGTAAAGCAATAGAACAGCTTAGGATATTGAAGGAAAATACAGTAAAAGAAATCGGAGAATCGGGAGCCTCCATCTTTGAGATGCATCAGCTGCTTTTACAGGATAAAGGATATGTGGATGCCATTGAAGATTTGATTATCGCACGGTCGGTCAATGCCGCATATGCCATTGCCTCAGTATCCCATGAACTTTACAATAAATTCTCCCAAATGGAGGATGATTATATGCGGGGGCGGGGGGATGATATCAAGGATATCTCCCAACGTTTAATTCAGATACTAAACGGTTCTCACGGAGAGTTAAAAAAGTTGCAAGAGCCTGTTATTTTAGTGACAGAAGATCTTGTACCCAGTCAAACGGTACAGCTTGATAAAGAGAATATACTGGCATTTGTAACGGTTAAAGGTTCTCTCCATTCCCATACGGCTATTTTGGCAAGGACCATGGATATTCCTACACTTGTAGGAACACCGGTGCCTTTAGATGATACTATAGATGGAAAAATGGCTGTGATAGACGGAGAAAACGGAATTCTCTATGTAGAGCCGAATGAAGAAATAGTAATGGAAATGAAGGAGAAGCAAAGAATCAACGAGGAGGCGCAGGCATTGCTGCTTCCATTACGTGGGAAGGAGAATATTACATTGGATGGAAGAAAAATTAAGATACACGCAAATGTGGGAAACAGCAGGGATTTAACCACGGCATTAAGTAATGATGCGGAAGGCATCGGTCTTTTCAGAAGTGAATTCCTTTATTTGGAAAAAGAAAATTATCCTACAGAGGATGAGCAGTTTGCGGTTTATAAAACATTGGCGGTGACGATGGGGAGTAAACCGGTAACCATACGTACCATGGATATAGGAGCCGATAAGCAGGCAGATTATTTTCAACTGCCCGCAGAGGTAAATCCGGCAATGGGGTTTCGGGCCATCCGCATCTGCCTGACCAGACCGGATCTGTTTAAAACCCAGTTAAGGGCTATCTTTAGAGCCGGTGCTTATGGAAATATATCGGTCATGTATCCCATGATAATTTCGGTGGATGAAGTAATTCAAATTAAAGAAATAGTCAAAGAGGTAAAAAGGGAGCTGGATGAGCAGGGAATTCAATACGGAGATATTAAACAGGGGATTATGATTGAGACGCCTGCTGCCGTTATGATGAGCGATGAGCTGGCAGAGGAAGTGGACTTTTTCAGCATCGGTACCAATGATTTAACACAATATACATTGGCTATCGACAGGCAGAACAACCAATTGGATGCATTTTTTGATACTCATCACCCCGCTATCCTGCGCATGGTTAAATTGGTAGTGGACAATGCTCACAAAGCAGGTATTTCTGTGGGTATCTGCGGAGAATTGGGAGCGGATACTTCTTTGACCGGAGAATTTATAAAAATGGGAGTGGATGAGCTTTCCGTATCACCTGTTTATATTCTGCCTCTTCGTAAAACGGTATTAGAAACAGATATAAACAGACTGTAACATAGTAAGAACTTTCTATCGTGCACTTTTACTGTAATAATTTCATTAAAATGTGCACGATTTTGTAGACAGAACTATATTTTGGTAGAATTAATTTATTGACGAAACTGTTATCCAATGATATAGTCAAAATTGTATGGAAAACGGATATTGGTTTGTCTTCCATGTAAATATTTTTGACCACCTTATGCATATATTGCATTAGGTTAAGGCCAGACGGACAGCCGGGTCAACTGCCGATTGGCAACTTAGTTGCTTATTGATTGAGTTAGGAGCTCAAATTTTATAAGTTGGTTACTATAAACCAGTGCAATCGCACACCAAACTTGTGAAACGGTCAATAAGAGTAGTAAAAGTAAAATATTTGCTATATAGACTCTAACCAAAATATCTGTTAAATAAAACTTTATAGGTGATAGTAAGAAGATAACCGGCATTACGCAGATAGTGCCCCTATTTTTGGAACTGAAGCTATGAAGGATGTTGATGACACAGGTAAGCAAGTGATGGTAATGCATTGCTTGCTTTTTTATATTATAAAATGATACCGGAGTTGATTTTAATCAAGAAAAAGAAAATGAGGAACGGCCATGGCAGAGAAAATGAAACTATACGGCTTTAACAATTTAACAAAATCCTTAAGCTTTAATATATATGATGTTTGCTACGCCAAAACCCAGCGTGAGCAGAGAGATTATATTGCTTATATTGATGAGCAGTATAATTCCGAGCGTCTCACGAAGATATTGACCAATGTAACCGATATGATCGATGCTACCATTTTAAATATTTCCAGTCAGGATTATGATCCCCAGGGTTCCTCCGTGACGATTTTAATTGCAGAGGGCTCAATGGTGCCTGCGGGTGCAACAATTAGCGAGAATACCGGTGAAACCATTTTGGCTCATTTAAATAAAAGTCATATAACGGTGCATACCTATCCCGAATATCATCCCGGCACCTTTTTGGCAACCTTTCGGGTGGATATTGATGTGGCAACCTGCGGAGAAATATCGCCTTTATCAACCCTAGATTATCTCATCGGTTCCTTTGATTCGGATATAATTACCATGGACTATCATGTGCGGGGATTTACCAGAGATGTGGAAGGACAAAAGCTCTTTATGGACCACAGGATTACCTCGATACAGGATTATATCGAGAAGGAAACTCTTAAGCATTATGATGCCGTGGACATCAATGTATATGAAGCTAATATTTTCCATACTAAGATGTTGATAAAGGAAATCAATCTTCAAAACTATTTGTTTAACAGTGATGTATATGAATTACCGCCTAAAATGAGGCTGGAAATAACGGATAATCTCCGAAAGGAAATGATTGAGATTTTCAGCGGCCAAAATATATTTTAAGAGGGGTGTGCCATGTATCGGTTAAATCAGAATAAAGCCCCTGTATATGAGGCATTACAGAAGTTTCGTAAAAATAGAATTGTACCCTTTGATGTACCCGGACATAAAAGAGGAAGGGGAAATCCGGAGCTGGCAGAGCTCCTGGGACAGCAATGTGTGGGATTGGATGTGAATTCACAGAAGAGTCTGGATAACCTCTGTCATCCTGTCTCAATCATTAAAGAAGCGGAAGAGCTTGCGGCAGATGCATTCGGAGCAAAACAGGCTTTTTTGATGGTAGGCGGAACTACCGCTTCCGTTCAGGCTATGGTACTCAGTACCTGTAAACAGGGCGATAAAATCATTCTTCCACGAAATGTACATAGAAGCGTAATCAATGCATTGGTATTAAACGGTGCCATTCCTGTTTATGTGAATCCCGATATGGATGAGAGATTGGGAATTGCTTTGGGGATGAAGGTGGAGCAGGTAGAAAATGCCATACGGGCTAATCCAGATGCGGTTGCAATTTTGGTGAATAATCCCACATATTACGGCATTTGTTCGGATTTGAAGAAAATTGTTAAATTGGCTCATCAGTATGGTATGCTGGTATTGGTGGATGAAGCCCATGGAACGCATTTTTACTTTGGAGAAAACATGCCTATTTCCGCCATGGCGGCAGGAGCGGATATGGCAGCAGTCAGTATGCATAAATCAGGAGGAAGCCTGACACAGAGCTCTTTTCTTTTGGTGGGGGGTAAAACAGTGAGCCCCGGCTATGTAAGACAAATTATTAACCTGACACAGACAACCAGCGGTTCCTATTTACTTTTGGCAAGCTTGGATATTTCCAGGAAAAATTTGGCGCTGGGGGGGAAAGAAGCATTTTCAAAAGTAGAGAAGCTGGCAGAGTATGCCAGGAATGAAATCAACGCCATCGGAGGTTATTATGCATATTCCGCTGAAATGATAAACGGTGACAGTATTTTTGATTATGACACAACCAAGCTGACTGTCAATACATTGGGTATCGGACTGGCCGGTATTGAGGTCTATGATATATTACGTGATGAGTATGATATTCAAGTAGAATTAGGTGATATTGCCAATATCCTTGCCTATATTTCCATCGGAGACAGAGAGCGGGAAATAGAGCGCCTGGTCAGTGCACTAATGGAAATCCATCGAAAATATAAGAGGGACGGAAGCGGGATGCTCAGTCAGGAGTATATTGATCCTTTAGTAGCCGTTTCTCCCCAAAAGGCATTTTACGCCCCGAAGGAGTCATTGCCGATTATGGAGACAGAAGGGCGTATCTGCAGTGAATTTGTAATGTGCTATCCGCCTGGAATCCCCATACTTGCACCGGGAGAGCAGATTACAAAGGAAATTTTGGAATATATCAGGTATGCGAAGGAAAAGGGCTGCTCCATGACGGGACCGGAGGATGCAGCCATAGAGAAGCTGAATGTGCTGAAAGAGGTTTGGTTTTAGGTATCGTTGAGTAACAGGTCATTGAAAAGGAGGATGCAGCATGGAATTATGGTTTTCGGAACCCCACACAGGAAATGTGAAACTGTCCATTCGGGTAGAGAAGCAGATTTATAGCGGACAAAGTGATTTTCAACGGATTGATGTTTTTGAATCCAAGGAGTTTGGCAGATTCCTGACCTTGGATGGGTATATGATGCTGACAGAACGGGATGAATTTATCTATCATGAAATGATTACCCATGTACCCATGGCAGTACATCCTTCTGCAAAGCGTATATTGGTAATCGGCGGAGGAGACGGCGGTGTTGTCAGAGAGCTGACCCGATATGATACGATTTCTCATATTGATATGGTGGAAATTGATTCTAAGGTGGTGGAGGTCTGTAAAAAATATTTAACACAGACATCATGTAAATTAGACGATCCCCGTGTTCATTTATATTATGAGGACGGGCTTCGGTTTATCCGGTCAAAGGAAAATGAATATGATTTGCTTATTGTGGATTCCACGGATCCCTTCGGTCCCGGCGAAGGACTTTTTACCAAGGAGTTTTACGGGAACTGCTATAAGGCATTGAAGGTGGATGGCATCATGGTAAATCAGCATGAAAGCCCCTTTTATGAGGCGGATGCGGATGCCTGCCAGAGGGCACATAAAAGGATTGTGGAGAGCTTTCCTATCAGCCGTGTTTATCAGGTGCATATTCCAACCTATCCCTCCGGGCATTGGTTATTCGGGTTTGCATCTAAGAGATATCATCCGGTACATGATTTTGACGGGGTTGCATGGAAGATGTTGGGAATAGAGACGAAGTATTACACACCTAAATTGCATTCGGGTGCGTTTGCCCTACCGGCATATGTGGAAGAGTTTCTTTCGCAAGTGGAATAGGCATAAAAGGTAATTTCTAAACTTACTTCCGAGTGGCTCTACTCTCCATATTACTTTGGAATGGTTAGAAAAACCGGCTGACAAAGTATTATGAAGAGTAGAGCTCTTGGAAAACAAGTTAGCAAATAGAAAGATAAGGAGAAAGAATATGGGAAAAATATTAATCATCGGTTGCGGCGGTGTTGCGGGTGTTGCTATTCAGAAATGTGCACAGAATGCAGAGGTATTTGATGAAATCTGTATTGCCAGCAGAACCGTGGAAAAATGTGATGCTCTGAAGGTAAAGCTGGAAGAAAAGGGAGTTAAGGCTAAAATAACAACAAGCAAAGTGGATGCGGATTGTGTGGACGAGCTGACTGCTTTGATTAATAGAGAAAAGCCTCAGGTCGTTCTTAATCTGGCGCTCCCCTATCAGGATTTGACTATTATGGATGCCTGCCTTGCCTGTGGAGTGGATTATGTAGATACCGCTAATTATGAAGCGGAAAATACGGATGACCCGGAGTGGCGTGCCATATATGAAAAGCGATGCAAAGAAAAAGGCTTTACTGCTTATTTTGATTATTCCTGGCAGTGGGCATATGAGGAAAAATTTAAAGAGGCAGGTCTGACTGCTCTATTAGGAAGCGGTTTTGACCCCGGTGTAACCAGTGTTTTTGCGGCTTACGCACAAAAGCATTATTTTGATGAAATAGAATATATTGATATTTTGGATTGTAACGGAGGTGACCATGGTTATCCCTTTGCCACCAATTTTAATCCTGAAATTAATCTCAGGGAGGTTTCCTCAAACGGCTCTTATTGGGAGAACGGACATTGGGTAGAAACAAAGCCCATGGAAATTAAGCGGGAATATCATTTTTCAGAGGTGGGAAAAAAGGATATGTATTTGCTGCATCATGAGGAAATCGAGTCCCTGGCAAAGAATATTCCGGGTGTAAAACGAATCCGATTCTTTATGACCTTTGGGGAAAGCTATCTGACCCATATGAAATGTCTTGAAAATGTAGGGATGTTATCTACTTCTCCGGTTCAATTTGCCGGAAATGAGATTGTTCCCATTCAGTTTTTGAAAGAGCTTTTACCCGATCCCGCATCACTGGGTCCCCGTACCGTAGGTAAAACCAATATCGGCTGTATCTTTACCGGTAAAAAGGGCGGAAAAGAAAAGTCAATTTATATTTATAATATTTGCGATCATCAGGAATGTTATAAAGAAGTAGAATCACAGGCTGTATCCTATACCACCGGTGTACCGGCCATGATAGGAGCCATGTTGGTAATGACCGGTGCCTGGAAGCGTCCGGGTGTCTTTAATGTAGAAGAATTCGATCCGGATCCTTATATGGAGGCACTTAATAAATGGGGACTTCCCTGGGTTGTGGAAGAGAATCCGGTGCTCGTGGATTAATCCGGACCGGAAACGGGAGATATTAAAATGAAAGAGCTGCCTACTCCTTCTTATGTGGTGGATGAGACTGTATTGGAAGAGAACTTAAAAATATTAAAGGGTGTGAGCGATAGAACGGGTGCTAAGATTCTGCTGGCACAAAAAGCATTTTCCATGTATCGATGTTATCCCTTAATCGGAAGCTTCTTATCGGGAGCTACCGCAAGCGGACTGTATGAAGCCCGTCTCGGATATGAGGAAATGGCATTACCCATGAAAAAACAGGGTAAAGTATGTGAGAATCATGTATATGCACCTGCCTTTAAGGAAGAAGAATTTACGGAGCTCTTGCATTACAGTGACCATATTGTGTTTAACTCCTTTGCCCAGGTGGATAAGTTTGCAAAAACCGCCGGGGAGCGTGGAAAAAGCATAGGACTTCGGATTAATCCGGAATGCTCCACACAGGAGGGGCATGCTATATATGATCCCTGTGCGCCCGGTTCCCGCATGGGAGTTACCGGTAATATATTTACGGATGGAATAGCAGAGAGAATAGCATTATTGGACGGTCTGCATTTCCACACCCTCTGCGAGCAGAATGCGGATGATTTGGAAAAAACGCTGGATGCCGTAGAAGAAGGGTTCGGCAGCTGGCTTGGGAAATTCAAATGGATTAACCTGGGGGGCGGGCATCATATTACCAGAGAAGGCTATGATTTGCACGGACTGGAAAAATGCATCGGACGGATGCAGGATAAATATGGTCTGGAGGTATATCTTGAGCCGGGAGAGGCTGTGGCACTAAACGCCGGATACTTAATAACCTCTGTATTAGAGGTTGTAAATAACGGGATTGAGATTGCGGTATTGGATACCTCTGCGGCCTGCCATATGCCGGATGTGTTGGAAATGCCCTATAGACCGCCTCTTCAAAACAGCGGAAGGAAAGGCGAAAAGGCATATTCCTATCGTCTGGCAGGACCCACCTGTCTTGCGGGAGATATCATCGGAGATTATTCCTTTGACAATCCTTTAAAAGAAGGTGATAAGCTGATTTTTGAGGATATGGCCATTTATTCCATGGTTAAAAACAATACCTTCAACGGCATGCCTCTTCCTTCTATTTATTTATTTAAAAAAGACGGAAGTTATGAATTAGTAAATCAATTCGGATATGAGGATTTTAAAGGGAGGCTTTAGGAGTTATGCAGATATTATCTTCAACACCCAAGCAGGACGGATTTCGGATGCCCGGAGAATTCGAACCTCATTCGGGTTGTATTATGATTTTTCCCGAGCGGACTGACTCCTGGCAGTATGGAGGCTATGCGGCAAGAAAAGCATTTGTTAAAATAGCCGCGGCAATTGCGGAATCCGAAAAGGTAACCGTTGCTGCAAGCAGTAAACAGTATGATAATGCAAGAGCCATGCTTCCATCCCATATCCGAGTGGTGGAAATGTCATCGGATGATGCCTGGGCGAGGGATTATGCCCCTACCTTTGTAATAAACGACAGTGGTGTCGTTAGAGGAATTGATTGGGGATTTAATGCTTGGGGCGGGTTAATCGACGGCTTGTATTTTCCATGGGATAAGGACAATCAAATGGCTAGGAAGCTATGTGATTTATATGAAGTGGATGTCTATAATAAGCGTGATTTTATTTTGGAAGGCGGCTCTGTTCATGTGGACGGTGAAGGAACTGCCATGGTCACGGAAAGTTGCCTTTTGAGTAAAGGACGTAATGGGAATCTATCTAAACAGGAAATAGAAAAAATTTTAAAAAATTATTTGAATGTGGAAAAGATACTTTGGCTGCCAAGAGGGATTTATCTGGATGAAACCAATGAGCATGTGGACAATATCTGTGCCTTTACTTCTCCCGGGGAAGTGGTTCTTGCTTGGACCGAAGATGAGGAGGATCATCAGTATGCTCTTTCCAAAGAGTGCTTGGATTATTTGGAGGAAGAAACCGATGCAAGGGGAAGAAAGCTGAAAATACATAAGCTTTTGCAGCCAAGTCCGGTATTTATGACGGCAGAGGAGTGTGAAGGGCTTGATTTATTCGATAATGAGCCTACCAGAAGGCCGGGAGATAGGCTTGCTGCTTCCTATGTTAATTTTTATATTGCAAATAAAGCTATTATTATGCCCGGTTTTGGAGACCAAGCCGATATACCCGCAAAGGAATTATTACAGGGGCTTTTTCCCGATAGGAAGGTTATCCAGATTTATGCCAGGGATATTTTGATTGGCGGGGGCAATATTCATTGTATTACTATGCAGATACCGAAGGCTTAAAAAGGAAAGGGCTATCGCAAGTTTACTTACGATATGCATGGGTAAAAACATGAGAAATGTAACGGTTGCTGCAATACAGATGTATTGCAATAGAAGCAGGGAAGAAAATATAGCTGCGGCAGAAGGATTTATTAGGGATGCAGCCGGGAAGGGCGCACAGATTATTCTTTTGCCAGAGTTGTTTGAGACCCGGTATTTTTGTCAGGAAAAAAATTATGATTCTTATAAGCTGGCGCAATCTTTGGAAGAGAATGGGGCTGTTAGGCGGTTTAAACAGTTAGCTGCCGAATTATCGGTCGTGATTCCTGTCAGCTTTTATGAACGTGCGGGAACAACGGCTTATAATACAGTAGCAGTCATAGATGCAGACGGCAGTATATTGGGTATTTATAGAAAAACACATATTCCGGATGATCATTTTTATCAGGAGAAGTTTTATTTTACGCCGGGAGATACCGGTTTTAAGGTTTGGAATACCAGATATGGAAAAATAGGGGTAGGCATCTGCTGGGACCAGTGGTTCCCCGAAGCCGCACGCAGTATGGCAATTATGGGAGCGGAAATCTTATTGTACCCTACGGCAATCGGCTCGGAGCCTGTATTATCTTACGACAGTATGCTGCAATGGCAACGCTGTATGCAGGGACATGCGGCAGCCAATTTAATGCCTGTAATAGCTGCAAATCGTATCGGGAGGGAAGAAGTATTACCCACTTCTGAAAATAACCATCAGGACTCCTCACTTGTTTTCTATGGTTCTTCCTTTATTGCCGATGAAACAGGGGCCATCAGGAAAAGCGCAGACAGGGAAAGTGAACAGATTTTACTGCATACCTTTGATTTGGATGAGGTAGAAGATATGAGAGAAAGCTGGGGAGTATTTCGGGACCGGCGTCCCCAAATGTATAAAAACTTGCTTTAGTAATGTAAAGAGGCTATTCGATTAGATATCCCTTTTCCCTCAAATCAGCTTTTATTAGCTCCATTGCCTTTTGGGAGGGCGCAGCAATGGTATGGTAGTGATAATTTTCCGTCAGGGCACTGAGGGGTTTTGAGGTACTGTTATTGGTTTTTCTAACAAAATCCCTGGCGTCCGTCAGGTTATTTATGATTAGGTCGGAACGGATATGCCCGTATAATTTATGCTCAATGAAAACATCCAGCATTTTGCCGCCTAAATCCACAATGGTTGCCATTTCATCCAAAATTTGTTCTTTGGTATGCTTTACCAATATAACTTCTTTGTATAAATTGTCATCAAAATGGGGCTTGAACAAAATATAACCCTTATTTGTAGATAATATATTATTATTTTCCGCACGAAGCAAAGCCACGTCCTGTACGATAACCTGGCGGCTTACACCAAATTGTTTAGCCAGGTCGGTACCTGAGATGGGTGTGTTTTGCATACTGAGTAATTCAATTATTTTAACTCGTCTTTGAGAACCGTCTAATATCATAAACGCTCCTTTAATTATCTTTCTTTTTATTTGGTATCTTTCTGTTTCCTCTGCTTTTTTGCAGGCGTATACGCTCTTTTTCCATAATATATTGTTCCAGACCCACTACCTTTCCGGTAAATTGACAGCCGTATACAATATTACCATTTTCCAAAGAATAATTTCTTACAATGGTTCCGTATAGATGGAAGGAGTAATTTTTGGCGGTTTCCTCAATATATTCATTTACCACAGCATGGACAAGCTCCCTATCCCCATAGCTTTTATCGCCGGAAACTGTGAAGGAAAAACCTGTAGCACTGATATCCTTAAGAATCGCCTCTATGGCAGAGCGGTTTTTACCGATACGTATATTTATGTCTACTCCAAGTATACAGCGGTAAGCACCGCGTCTGTTATACTCCTTGCTTTCTGCCAGAGTGGTAATGGTATAGCATAGGGATTCATCTTTTCTTTTTGCAGTCCTTACGGTTACATTTAGAAAAACAAGCGGCTTTTGATCCGGATATTGCACGATTAAGTGAATTAGAATTCCTTTTACTTGAAAGGATATAATTTTATCATCTTTTAAAATAGGTGTGGCTAGAATCATGTGTTTTTTGGGAAGGCTTTCCAGAACTTGAGAGGAAAACTCTAATTGTTGCTTTCCAATAATAACCAATAAGGTGATTGGCTGTTCGGGAATGAGCTCTTCGATGCGCATGGTTAACCCCTCCTGCAATTATCGCCTTTCTTATGATGATTAGAAGTAATTTATTATAGCATTATTATATGGCAACCACAAGCGGGGTATCATAAAAAGAGGGTACCAAACATTATTTTGGCACCCTCAATCATGATTAATTTTGGTAATGGTTTAAAGCAATTAATAATTTTCACTGACATAAATTTGTACACGATTCTGAATAATCATTGCTGTTTCTTCTGCTGACTTTTCTCCGCCGAAATAAACTTCCGCTTCTTCTTCAATGATATTCCATATATGTTGATCTAATACCGAACCGTCACAGCTTGCATTGATTACTTCATATAATGCGTCGATATCTTCTTGGGTTACCTCTGTCCATGTATCCTCAAATCCGTAATTATTTGATTCTAACTCCATTGCTTGCCCGAATTTTTTCTCTAAAGAACTGATACGAACAGGAAAATTAAAGCGGATATGCTTGTCCTGAAATTCCTCTCCCAGTAATGAGCTGACAAATTCCCAAGCAGCTTGTTTATTTTTGCAGTTTTCAGAAATCCCAACAGGCAAATAGGGTAGGATAAGAGAAGAACCGCCGTTTAAAGAGGGATAACCCACACATACGATATCTTTACCTTCAAATAAATTTGCCGCTTCTTTATACTCTGCCACATCAGAAAGATAAACACGATGCAGTAATAATTTCCCGGTGGAAAGATTATGGGCTGTATCTCCATCTAATACGGGAGATGAATTCATAGTATCAGCCAGCTGCAATAAACGGATAAAATCTTCTTGATTAAAGGAACAGGTTCCTGCATTCCAATCTATATACTCATTCATGCCAAATTAGTGGCTTACAAAGAAGTCAGGCGTGCATATATTTGGGCAATCTTTATGATGCTTGGTCTACTGGCTATCACATTTATCCCCGGTTTATCTCTTGCAAGTAAAACTGTAATATGGGTACTCAGAGGAATTATTGCTATATTTGGTGCCTTATTCTTAATTCCTACTGTTAGGTATGTTTCAATAGTAAATAGGCTTAAGGAAGAAAGTACTGCCTATGAGTAGTATTTTTATACCGGTATTATACTAATTCAAAAAGTGATTTTTCATAATCTACAACATAATATTTTATGTTTTTCCTACCTTTTTGTAATATAGTATGTCCTTCCGCTTCTAACTTTTCTCTTTGAGAATTAATACCGCCGGGATATTTTGGATTTAATTCTCCGTTTGCTTTAAGGGTTCTCCAGTAAGGGGTTTCATTTTCAGAACGCTGGTAACTTGCCCACGCAGCTATAGAAATAAAAATACCTGCTGTCAATGGGTCGGTAAAGTCAGCATTGTTCTTTTTAGGTAAAAAAGCTCGAATGACACCCACAGTTACTATTTTTCCATAGGGTACAGTTTTCATAATTTCATCATAAGTAATCGGCGGGGCAAAATACATTTTTTCTCACTGTTAGAATTATCTATGCAATAAATGGTTTAAAAAAGCCGGAACTTTCGATTTCTCAAAATTCCGGCTTTCATCGATGCGACAGGATTCGAACCTGCGGCCTCTACGTCCCGAACGTAGCGCTCTACCAAGCTGAGCCACGCATCGCTCTCATATCAAACATCAAAATAATACACTAAGGTGCGTTAGATGTCAAGGTTTTGTTAGGAAAGAATAAGAAGCCTAAATTAAATTTTAAGTGAAAAAACTTGACAGCAGCTTAAAAAGTGATATAGTTTTAAATGCAAATGAATTGCATTTGCATTATAATCAAGAGTGTATGAATTATTAAAAACTAGATGATCGGATGGGGAATTCGTAAAGAGTTACCACAGGAAGGAACGATTATGTGGGATGTTATATTAGATACCGTAATAGATAGTACCAAGCTAATACCTTTTTTGTTTATAACCTATTTGGCAATGGAATTTTTAGAACATAGGGCAGCAGGAAAGGCAGAAGCGGTTATACAAAAAGGAGGGCGTCTGGGGCCGCTGTTTGGCGGCATACTAGGTGTGGTTCCCCAGTGCGGATTTTCTGCGGCAGCATCCAATTTATATGCCGGCAGAATCATCACATTGGGAACATTAATGGCCATTTATTTATCGACCTCTGATGAAATGCTCCCTATTTTAATATCGGAAGCAGATACCTTTGGGGTTGTTCCCATCTTAAAGATTTTAGCACTAAAGGCGGTAATCGGTATTGTTTTTGGTTTCCTGATTGATTTTATTGTAAAACCTAAAAAGGAAGAACCAAATCACATTCATGAGATCTGTGGTCACAATCATTGTCATTGCGAAGAGGGTGGTATTTTAAAACCGGCATTGATTCATACCGCTCAGATTACCTTGTTTATTGTTTTAATTTCCTTTGCTTTGAATACGGTTCTTTTCTTTTTAGGGGATGATGTTTTAAAAAATTTAATTCTAAATAAACCGGTAATCGGAGAATTCCTGGCAGGACTGGTTGGACTCATACCTAATTGTGCATCATCTGTTGTGCTTACCCAATTATATTTAGAGGGCGCCATGAGCTTTTCAGCTTGTATGTCGGGTCTTTTGGTTGGGTCCGGTGTTGGTATCTTAGTGTTGTTCCGTGCTAATAGAAATAAAAAGGAAAATATAAAAATAGTTTTGCTATTATATATAATCGGTGTTACGGTAGGAATGCTGATCAATCTAATCGGCTTTACAGTTTAGTATTAAGTAAGGTTAAGGATAATTACTAAGGACAGGATGATATTATGGAAGAAAAAGATATACTATATCCAAAGGGAATAAAATGGACAAAACAACGAAAGAATCTATACAAGGTTTTGCTTACTGCAGAGGAACCCTTGAACGCAGTACAGATTTACAATCGTATTTTGGCAGAGGGTGCAGAAAATGTATATGCCATTTCTACCATTTATCGTATCTTAGGGGTGTTTGAAGAAAAAGGGCTTGTAGAAAAAAGTTCCTTTATGAATGACGGTACTATAATGTACGAATGGAAAAAAGGGGAGCATACACATTATGCTGTATGTCTGGTATGTCATAAGAAGCTGGCCTTGCAAAATTGTCCTTTTGAACACTTGCACTTTAATACCCAGGTGGGTGATTTTATGGTAACAGGGCATAAAATAGAGATATATGGATATTGTAGAGATTGTGAAAAAGCAGGAAAAAGCGTTGATAGAAGAAGGTAATAATCCCAATTTTTGCAATTTGCGCCAGTATCATACAATAAAATGAAAAAAGTACTTGCCAAGAGTCAGTCAATATAATATAATAACATTTGCGTTGCTAAACGCGTCTCTATATAAGTGCCGCTAGCTCAGTTGGTAGAGCACCTGACTCTTAATCAGGGTGTCCAGGGTTCGAGCCCCTGGCGGCGCATTTTAAGTACCGA
>CAZJAS010000046.1:0-15701 GCA_964544135.1 uncultured Clostridium sp.
TACATTACCAGTGAAACAAGGGGTCTGTGGATAAAAGTACGGAAACTCAAGAAGTTTGTAATACTTGATTTTTAACAGATTTTATTATATACTATCAAACGTTAGAAAGCCTATAAAAACAAGGTCTTAAAGGCTTATATCGAGTGTTCGCGACCTTCCACTCGTAAAACAAAACTAAAGGAGATTCAAATGAAAAACAAGCAAATTTTATTTCTGACACAGGCAGCAATGATTGCTGCCCTCTATGTTGTGTTGACCTTTATTGTCAACATCTTCGGTCTGGCCTCAGGGCCCGTTCAGGTGCGTCTTTCCGAGATGCTCGCTATTCTTCCCTTTTTCACACCTGCCGCAATCCCCGGCATCTATGTGGGCTGTTTGCTAAGCAACCTCTTAACCGGAGCCTGTCTTCTGGATATTTTAGCCGGAAGCCTCGCCTCTCTCATCGGTGCTTTGGGTGCGTATGCACTGCGTAAGCATAAATGGCTTGTCCCCATTCCAACGATTCTGGCAAACGCTATTATCGTTCCCTTTGTGCTTACATCTCCCTACGGATATGGTTTAACGGATGCATGGTGGTATTTAGTCCTCACAGTGGGTGCCGGAGAAATTATATCCTGTGGTATCTTAGGTATGATTTTACTTTTTTCCTTACAAAAATATGCCGGACGTATTTTCGGTACCGTATATCAGAACTAAAAAAATGGCGCAGGGTTCAAACCTGCGCCGCATTTTTTATTGTTTGATATAGGTGAAAAAGCAATTTCCGTTTTGCTCGAACCATTCTTTAGAATCCTTCAAGCCTGCCTTTACAAAGGTGCCGGTTAGGGGATCCATATATGCAACATTGTTTTCATTAAATCCCATAATCAATACTGCATTACCGTCATTTAAGGTAGCAAGCACGGGTATATCCCGATTAACATAATACAAAACAGCTTCTAAAGAGCACCCCTTTAAATCCAAGGCCTTCATACCCGGTAGATTTTCATCCAAAATAGAATATACCGTTTCACCCGCCGAAAGCATATACTCTGTATTTCGAATAATACCTTCATATTTTAAGATGGTATCTAAGCATACAGCAAGACTGTTCTTTTCTTCCGTTACCAAAGCCGGCTCGATTGCCATAATTTGATTCCTTGAGACACGATTTCCACGAATCCATACATAATTGCCGCTGTCATTCATCACTACACCGGACTTTTCTTCCGCCAACATAACAGCCTTTGCAGGATCCTTATAGATTCCCGCTACACCCTCAGGACCATATACATAATATCGGTCGGTTAGATTTGCTTCCGAAAAGGTCAGCCTTTTACCGCCTTCATACAAAACCTCCTTGGGAGTCAAAATCTGAAGTGCTTTAACATCGATATCCTTTTTTACAGCTATTTGAATAAATTTCCCGTAGTTTTCGGTTATAACGGCCTTTATGGTATTTTTCCCCACGGCCTCATCGGTATTATTCATGATATAATCCTGTGTAGTTTCCTCATAGGTACCATCCTCTAGCTTTAACATCCTATCCAATGTAATTTGGTTTTTTAACATAATACATCCGCTGATATAGATATCCTCCTGCCGGTAGGATTTAAGAGTCTCTCCTGTGGCATTTTGAATATATACAGCATACATAGGAAAAGTAGTTCTTCCGGCACTGTCTACCAGAATATCTGTCTTACGGGCAATTCCGTATACCAAATCTTCACCCATAAAGCCAAGAGGCATAATATACTCATTCTCTCCGGCACTGATTGTTATTTTGTCCCGATTCGCCAAATTCATCAATATAAGCTTATCTGCCTCATAAAGGCTGCCGCCGCTCTGCCATACTACCATTTTATTACTTTCCGATACCTTAATGCTGTCATCCTGAGTTATTTCCAGGATACAGCTGTAGTTTTGCTGCGGTAAATTTATCTCGTAAACAGAATCTTCCAAAATCATATAAAAATAATTTTCCTGGTTCAGATATAATAGTTGATTCACCTCTGATTTTAGTATCTGGTAAGTCTTATCATAAGGGATATAAAGACTCTCCTCAATGGTATTCAGCACACTGTCATAATAGCATACCCGAAGGCCCACCTCGCCCTCATGTCTTCCCCGATTCATATAACCATATACCACAAACATAATGTTGCCACCCTCATCAATATACAGCACCTTTATGCCATGCTGATTATACATGGTTCTTTCATCTGCATTTGTGCGGTCATAATATCCGAATATTACCGCTAATTTATTGGTGGTTACATTATAGCTGTAAAGCTTGTTATTTAATTCAAATGCAAAAATATTACCGTCTTCGCTCTCTATCAGAGGTAAATTCTCATCCGCCACACCCAGCATAATTTTATCATTCACATAGACATCATCCTGCTCATCAAACAAGCCGTTCATAGTCCGGTTGTAATCCAGCAAATAAATCCGATCCGCTGTATAGCGCATTCTATAATACTCTTCCACATAGAAATATTTTATATCATTGTCCTGTCCGACAGATACAATATAATAGGATGTAATGCTGGCAGTTTGGGCTGCCAGCTCCGTCACATTAAATACGGGCTTACTGACCCGGGAAACAGCAAGATTGCCCCAGGAAACTTGGTTTAAGCTGCAGTGTATATCCACCTTATGTAGTGTGGAATTGTCTCCTTCCGCGTTTGTCTCCATATATTTTGCCAAATCCTGTGCTTCTTCCTTATCAAATGTTTTTTCTTGAAAGGATATGGCAAATGCCAGCTTTTCAGCCGGATGATAGTGGTCGCTCCATACAATTCTTGTATAGTACCGGATGCATTCCCCCTCCGATGTCTCAACCAGCAGGATCAGTGCATATTCGGTATCCTCTTCAATCAAATCCTTTACCGTAATCTTCCCGGTAATCATATCCCCTTTTTCTTCATACTCCGTAATAACCGTGTTTTCTATCAAACGCTCACCGTCCACACTGCGCACCTCATAAGAAATCTCGCCTAAAGACTGATCGTAAGTATGGATCGTAAACTCTGTGGAACGTCCTGCATTTAAAGCCGTTATAGTATCCCGCATATAGGCTGCATTCATAGCCAGTGCATATCCATGAAGCTCATTATATGCAGTTCCCTCCATGCCCATGTAAATCACAGGAAAACTTGCCTGTGCCATTTCTACCGTCAGGTTATGATTCCCCTGATTCATAATTTTACTGATAATAATGACGGCTACAAAAAAAGTGACAGCAAAAATAAATCCCTTTAAAATCCCTCTTTTCATTCACCATCCTCCTTTAAAAGCTTCTGCAAAGTTGTTTCGATATGCAGAAACTCTGTTGTTTTACGCACATTTCCAACCTTAGGGCGCAACCCATCCTTTTTTATGGCCCGAATCAGCAGATTTTTAGGAGTATGCTCCATATCAATAAACTCCAATATCTGTGTCTCATATCCCATTTCTTCCAAAAGCTGCGCACGTACTCCATCGGTAATAAGTGAAGCCATTCTTTCTTTTATTAATCCATATTTTAAAATTGGGGCTAATTCCCGATTATAAATCTGACTGTTTACCTCATGTTGACAACAAGGTACCGCCATAATCACTTTAGCTCCCCATTTTACAGCCTTATCCAAGGCATAATCTGTTGCCGTATCACAAGCATGTAAGGTTACCACCATATCTATTTCATCCCCACCTTCATAGGTGCTGATATCCCCTTTTTCAAAATGAAGTTGATCATAGCGGTATTTTTCTGCCAGTCCATTGCATAATTCAATCACATCATCCTTCAAATCAAGTCCTGTTATATTTACCTGGTATTTCTGTAATACATGAAGATAATAGTACATAGCAAAGGTGAGATAAGACTTACCGCAGCCAAAATCTATAATTCTCACCGGTCTGTCTTTGGGCAGTTTGATGATTACATCTTCAATAAATTCAAGGTACCTGTTAATTTGCCGAAATTTATCATACTTCGCTTTAGTAATCTTACCGTCCTGAGTCTGTACGCCCAATCCAACCAGAAAATCTACGGGTATCCCCTCTTCTAAAATATAATGCTTACTACGGTTATGGGCAAGCAATTTATGCCTGTCCTCCTTTTGAATAAAACTCCCATTATCATCCTTATTGCCGTGTAGCTGCTTCTTTTTTATCGTCACTTTTCCTTTTTTACTGATCAATACTGTAACCATATATTCCCATGTAATAATCTCCGCCTGTCTGAAATTATCCCCCAAATGCAATAAAATATGATTTATGGTTTCTTCTGCCGTGCGGTTTTCATGAAATACCTTGTTGCCTTTATATAAGGTTTCCTGAAATACAAGTTTTCCTTGAATCAGAACCGCTCTAATCTTGACCTTTTTACCATATTCCATATTCTTTGGATTGCTCAGAATAATCCGGTTAAGCTTATCATCTATTACTTCATTCAGTATTTGCTTTACTTCATCCATTTCAATACATCCTCACAATAATATAGTCATAGGCGCCAGTTTTCCCATCCCTTTAAGCCGGGTTTGGCACTATGACTATATCTTACTGACTTTACCTCAAAACCACAACTAAAATTTTAAGAAACCTCTCCGGCTTCCATGTCTTCTTTTGTAAATTTCACAATGAAGTAATATTTGAACCATATCTCCTATCCATTCCCATTCCCCCGGAGATGTATGTTCCTGCATGTCACTTTCTTCCTCTTCCCGCTTTAAAATCGTTACAATATTCCTTCCTAATCTGTATAATTGCAGCTTATCGGGATATTCGTCATAAAGTATACATCCCTCATAATCTATTTTATCCAATATTTCTGCAATTCTTTTTTGGAGCTTCTTTGCCTGCGTCGGGGATATTTGGTGAAGATATTCCAAATCCCTTAGTACGCTGTCCTCCTGCCGCATGAAATACGGTGTGGAATAGGACATATAAAAAGGCAGAATCCTATGCTGATAGTCCATATTCGCTCCCATCCGCTTGTCGCTTCACTCTTCCTTTTTCTTAGCATATGCATTTAATGCGCACCCTGTCACTCTCCCGGCATCCATTTCAAGAAAGAATCTGGCAAAGTGCGATAAAAATACCCCTGCAGGCTCTGCCGGGGTATTCATTCAAATTATTTCAATACCGTAATCCTGGTAATGGCACGTTGCAATGCAGCTTCTGCACGATCCATATCCGTTTCAGGCAGATTCTCCTTAATGCGTTGCTCGGCGCGACGCTTGGCATCCTGTGCACGTACTTCATTGATTTCCGCGGGCCATTCCACTATCTCAGCCAATATGACAACCCTATTAGGTAGAATTTCCGCAAAACCGGAATGCAAAGCCGCTTCCTTTGTTTCACCTGCTTCTGTAATCGTCAAAATACCGGGCTTTATAACCACCGTCATAGGAATATGCCCCGGCAATACACCGATTTCACCCTCGGTTGTATTAAATTCTACCATTCCTGCATTTCCTTCATAAAACACCCTTTCGGGAGTAATAATCCGTAGTTTAAAATGTTCCATAATAGCTCCTGTCCGCCGCTTTCATTTCAGAAGATGATTTTCAGACTGCCTTAGATGCTTTTTCCACTACCTCATCTATACTTCCTGCATTCATAAAAAAGCCTTCTGAAATCTCATCATATTTCCCATCTAATATTTCTTTAAAACCTCTGATTGTCTCGGATAGGGGTACATATTTACCGTTCATTTCAGTAAACTGCGCCGCAACAAAGAAAGGCTGGGATAAAAATCTCTGTACCTTTCTGGCACGTGTTACTACCAGTCTCTCTTCCTCTGATAATTCATCCATACCCAGTATTGCAATGATATCCTGAAGATCCTTATAACGCTGCAAAACCTTTTGTACATCACGTGCCACACGATAATGTTCCTCTCCTACAATCCTGGGATCTAAAATACGGGAGGTGGATTCCAAGGGATTGACAGCCGGGTAAATACCAAGCTCTACAATAGCTCGATCCAGTACTGTGGTGGCATCCAAATGAGCAAAGGTAGTTGCCGGAGCCGGATCGGTCAAGTCATCCGCAGGCACATACACAGCCTGCACGGATGTAATGGAACCGTTTCGAGTGGAGGTAATACGCTCCTGTAACGCTCCCATTTCGGTTTGCAGCGTAGGCTGATAACCCACTGCGGAAGGCATGCGTCCCAAAAGTGCGGAAACCTCAGACCCCGCTTGTGTAAAGCGAAAAATATTATCTATAAACAGCAATACATCCTTGCCGCCCTTATCTCTGAAATACTCAGCCATAGTAAGTCCGGATAGACCCACCCGCATACGTGCGCCGGGCGGTTCATTCATTTGTCCGAATACCATGGTCGTTTTATCAATTACTCCGGACTGGGACATTTCATGATATAAATCATTTCCCTCACGGGTACGCTCTCCTACTCCGGTAAAGACGGAATAGCCGCCATGCTCCGTTGCTATATTTCTGATGAGCTCCTGAATCAGTACCGTCTTCCCTACGCCGGCACCTCCAAAAAGTCCGATTTTACCACCTTTTTGATAGGGGCAAAGCAAATCCACTACTTTAATGCCTGTTTCCAAAAGCTCTGTTTTAGTGGACTGCTCGTAAAACTCCGGTGCGGGTCTATGTATGGGTTCATAGGATACATGTTCAGGCGCCGGTTCATTATCAATCGGTTCACCCAAAACATTGAACATACGACCCAATATATTCTCTCCAACCGGTACGCAGATAGGTGAGCCTGTTGCCTCTGCAACCATTCCCCGAAACAATCCGTCCGTGGTTCCCATTGCAATACATCTTACCGTTTCGTTACCTAAATGCTGCGCCGCCTCAACGGTAAGGCTGCTTCCATCCTTTAATGGTATCCGGATTGCTTCATTAATCTGGGGCAGATTTCCTTCCTCAAAGCGAATATCCAAAACCGCACCGATTACTTGGGTAATCCTTCCTTTGTTTACTCCTACCATTTTCTGTCCTTTCTCTTTATAGATATTTAGGTTTTGCTAAAATTATTTCTATTGACTCTGCTCTTCCTATTACTTTAGAATGCCATCTTTTTCTATGGAAATGAGACCCTAAGGGATTCCTAAAAGCATAGAAGCCTTTGCTGATTATGCTTTTACACTTAGGGGCTCATTGGAATGGTTAGAAAAACCGGCTGACAAAGTATTAGGAAGAGTAGAGCCACTTGTAATGAGTTTCGCAATAACCTATTAAGATATTGCATTTGCACCTGCTGTGATTTCCGTTAACTCCTGAGTGATAGAGCCTTGACGTGCCCTATTATACATAAGAGTTAATTCTTCTATAATATCTTGGGCATTGCTGACTGCGGAATCCATAGCCTGCATTCTGGCGCCGCTCTCACTTGCCTTTGCTTCCACCAAGCCTCCATAAATAAGACTGGTAATATACTTGGGGATAATCAAGTTCAAAGCATCTTCATCGTCCATTTCAAAATTCATGAGCGCCTGTGCTTTTCCTTTTTCTTTCTCATTTACCGGCATCTGTACCGGCAAGAGCCGAAGCAGAGTGGGAACATAGCTGATTGTATTCTTAAACAAAGTATAAATCAGATGGATTTCACTGGTTTCGCCTTTTGTAAAAGAGCTGAGCAAGCGCTTAGATAATGCCAAGGCATCGGCAAAGGCAGGCTCCTCAACTATATCGGAAGCATCCAGCACCACTTCGTATCCCAGTCTTTTAAGGGTATCCCTTCCCTTCTTTCCTATTGCATAAATAACAGTATCCTCTTTATTAAAATTTTCGGTTACAAGCTTAATAATATTTGAATTGTAGCTGCCTGCAAGCCCTCTGTTAGAGGTCATTACAATGACTGCCTTTTTACCGGTCTTCCCCCCATCCAAATAAGGATGCTTCATATTGGATGTTTTTTCTAATATAGACGTGACCGTCTCATACATACCGGAAAAGTAAGAAACGGATTGTTCTGCATTTTGTCTCGCACGCATCAGCTTAATCGTAGATACCAGCTTCATGGCTTTGGTTATCTGCTGTGTGCTCTGTATGCTGCCCTTGCGGCGCTTAATATCTCGCATAGATGCCATAAAATACCGCTCCTATCTCAACTCTCAAACCCTACCTTAAAATCAGCAATGGATTTTTTCAGTGTCTCCTCCGTAGCCTCGGAAATAATTCCTTCCTCCGCTATTACCTTAGGTATTTCCGGATACATGGTATCCAGATATTCAAAAAACTCCTTCTCAAAACGGATAATTTCCTCAACCGGTATATCCAAGAGATATTTATTGGTAGCCACATAAATTATGATTACCTGATATTGTATCGGCATGGGCCGGTACTGCTGTTGTTTTAAAACTTCCCTGATTCTTTCACCCTGTGCCAGCTTTTCTCTGGTATCCGCATCCAGCTCTGAGCCAAACTGTGAAAATGCCGCCAGCTCACGGTACTGTGCCAGTTCTACACGGATAGGTGCCGTAATCCTTTTCATTGCGGTGATTTGTGCCGCACCGCCTACACGGGATACGGAAAGACCGGGATTGATGGCAGGTCTGAAGCCTGCATTAAACATTTCCATTTCCAGATAAATCTGCCCGTCCGTAATGGAAATTATATTGGTGGGAATATATGCGGATACATCTCCGGCTTGAGTCTCCACAATGGGCAATGCCGTAATCGAACCGCCGCCGTATTCTTCACTCATTCTTACCGCACGCTCCAAAAGCCTGGAATGCAGATAGAATACATCACCGGGATATGCTTCCCGACCCGGAGAACGCTTAAGCAGCAAAGAAAGTGTACGATATGCAGCTGCATGCTTGCTTAAGTCGTCATATACAATAAGGACGTCCTCGCCCTTTTCCATCCACTCCTCGCCAATGGCGCAGCCGGAATAAGGTGCAATATATTGCAGAGGAGCCGGCTCGCTTGCCGTAGCTGCCACTACCGTGGTATAAGCCATCGACCCGTGTTCCTCCAATGTCTTTACTATCGTAGCTACCGTGGATGCTTTTTGTCCGATTGCTACATATATGCATTTTACATTCTGATTCTTCTGATTGATAATTGTATCAATGGCGATTGCGGTTTTACCCGTTTGCCTGTCACCGATTATAAGCTCACGCTGACCTCTTCCTATGGGCACCATGGAATCTATTGCCTTAATACCCGTCTGTAAGGGAGTATCCACCGGTTTTCTGGTAATTACACCGGATGCCACCCTTTCTATCTTTCGATATTTTGTAGTCTGCACCGGGCCTTTATCATCAATAGGCTGTCCCAATGAATTGACCACACGCCCAAGCAATGCATCGCCGACCGGTACTTCTACCACCCTGCCGGTGGTTTTAACGATATCCCCTTCACTTATGTTTCTGTGATTACCCAAAAGTACGGCACCCACATTGTCATCCTCAAGGTTTAGCACCATACCGTATACTTCACCCGGAAATTCCAAAAGTTCACCCTGCATGGCATTTTCCAGACCGTATACATGAGCGATGCCGTCAGCTATCTGGATTACCGTACCCACCTCGGATACTTCCATTTTTGCTGCGTATCTCTTTATTTGATCCTTAATTACGGAACTTATTTCTTCTGGTCCTAAATTCATAGATCCGTTCGCACCTTTCTACTGTTTTCTGCACTGCTATACCTTAAGTTTTAATAGCTGTCTGCTTAATCTTTCCAGCCTTGTCTTTATACAGCTATCCAAAATCCTATTGTCAATTCTGATGATCATACCGCCGATAATAGACTCATCCACATCAAAATGGGTTTCTAAGGAATGATAAGTAGTCGTTTCTAACAGACGCTCTATCACTTTTTCTTTCTGCTTTTCAGATAGTAAAATTGCAGTCTTTATGTAAGCAATGCCAATCCTTTGTCTCTCTCTCACCTTCTTCAGAAAATAATCCAATACAAGAGAAACCTGTTCATAATGCCCCTTTTCTAACAAAAGCAGCATAAGACCTGTTACTTCTCTACTGATACGTCCGCCCCATATTTGCTCCAGAATTTTTTCCTTTTCCTGCTTTACAATACCGGGATGCCTCATCAGCTTTCCAAATTCAATATTTTCTGCCAGTGCCTGCTTTACTGCCTTGACTTCCTCCGAGAAGATTTCTATTTTATCTTCCTCCACCGCCAGTTCAAGCAATGCTTCAGCATATACCTTCTCCATCAACTTAGCCATGTGCTCTCACCCATCTCTCTTAGGGTTTCGTCAATCAAATCCACCTGAACATTTGTGTCTATTGCTTCTGAAACCACCCTTCCGGCCATCAGCGAAGCAATCACTATCATTTCCTTCTTTACATCATCAGCGGCTTTTTTCTTTTCCAATTCTGCTTCTATATTTGCTCTTTCTATGATACGAGCCGCTTCTGCCTTAGCTTCATTTATAATTTGGCTTTGATTCATAAGTCCCTTTTTTCGGGCATCAGCCATGATACTATCTGCTTCTTGTCTGATATCACGGAGCTTATTTTCATACTCTTCTTTCAAGATCAGTGCTTGTTCTTTATCTTCCTCTGCCTGTAAAAGCGAATTCTTAATTTTTTCCGTTCGCCCACTGAGCATTTTTCTGACAGGGTCAAACAGAAAATAGGACAATGCACCAAACAGAAACAATATAGCTATCATGGACAGAACCGAATCAGCAATAAGCTGCCAGTCTAAATCAAATAATCTAGCCATGGTTTCGTCGGATGTCATTAATATCATCACCCCCAAAGCCTCCTTTCTTTATGTTCCGGTGTACGGAACGGAAACTCTTTACGGTACTAAAGGTTGTGCGAATATCAATATCAATCCCACTACCAAACCATACAAGCCGGTTGTCTCTGCAACAGCCTGCCCCAAAAGCATGGTGGTTGTAATTTGTGATCTTGCCCCCGGATTACGTCCTACCGCCGCTGCCGCATGTCCCGCAGCAATACCCTGTCCAACACCGGAGCCGATACCGGCAATTAATGCCAAGCCTGCTCCGATTGCTGAACATCCTCTGATAAAATTCTCGTTAAATTCCATGTTAATTCCTCCTTATGTTTTAATTATATAATTAGGTAATTTATGTATCCTCATCGCCGATTGCGCTGGCCAGATATGTCATAGTCAACATACAAAATACATAGGTTTGTATTGCTCCCGAAAAAATATCAAGATATAGATGTAAAAACGCCGGCCAAATAATCGCTACCTTTGTCATCAGTCCATATATAAGAGTCATCATAACCACACCGGATAATACATTGGCAAAGAGACGCAAAGATAGTGAAATGGGTACCGCTATATCTCCGATTAAGTTAATAGGCAGCCATAGGGGAAGCCAAGGAGGTAAAGGCGAACATTTATCAATCCACATAGCCTTTAATCCGCTGCTGTTCTTTATGGTAATAAAATGAATCATGGTAAAGGTGATCAGACCCAGAGGCAATGTCACGCCATAATCCGCTGTCGGAGGCCGTAAGCCGAACAATCCGGATAAATTACTTATCAGGATAAAGATAAATACCGTTCCGATATAATTACGAAACTTGGATGCACTTTTTCCCATTATCTCCTCTACCATACCATCCAATTTTTCTACAATCAGCTCCACTACATTCTGAAAACCGGTGGGGATTTCATTTGCATGCTTCATGATTCTATTTGTTACTATGGCAAAACCGATTAAAAGTAACATAACAATTAAAATACATACATGGGAAGTGGTGATCCATACCTCATGCCCAAAAAAGGAATATTTGAACAAGCCGCGTATCATAAAATCCACTTCTTTCTTACCTGACATCAACAGTCCATATTCCATATCCTCACCTCCTTATTCATCCATATTCCCTGATGCGTCTTGCTCTTCTGAAAGAGAAGTCGCAATGGGATCGGATTCATGAAATAGTTTGTTATAACATTTATGGAGGACAGGCTGCGAATAAGCTCCTGTTTTTATGCCCATAGCCCCCAAAAATAATGCCAAAGGATAACCGGCTTTCGTATAAAACATGAGTACCAAAAACGCTCCAATAATCAAATACCGAATCATATAACCGCCAGAGATTAGCCTGGCTGCTGATTTTTCATCACAGGCAAATGCTTTATTCAGCGAACGCCACATATGAATAACCGAAAAAATTGCCAGTAAAATACCAATCCATAGGCCCACAGCATACTGAATCATGTTCATGGGAAATAGGAGACCTGCAAGCTGACAAAGCACACCATATAGTAATATACCCGTAATCATTTCAAGCAAAGTTCTGTCGACCTGTTTTAGTCTATCCTTCATGATTATCACTACCCTTATCATCCATTATCTTCTTAGCCAATATGTAAATATTTCTAAAACCAGCCAGTGCCCCAACAAAAAATAATACTATCATCCACCAAGAGGTTTCGAATCTCTGATCCAGCCATAATCCCAAAAAGGAGCATAAAAAAATAGGAACCAGCATATTTATCCCAAACTGTGTAATCAATGCCAATGACTTATATACGCTTTTGTCTAATTTCCTGCGTTTTGTCACATCTCATTCCTCCACTTGGTTAGGCGTTCCACTCAATAAACTTACTATGAATTATAACCATTTTTAAACATAATGTCTAGTTATTTCCTGTTTTCGACAATTTTTGTACACTTTCGTTTGACTTTTCTACTTAGACTGGTGTAGTATCTTGATATTACTATTTTTTAATATATTTATAATTCAGCCGCTTTGGCTGCTATATATGTAAAATTAAATAATGAAGTAACGGAGGATTGCTTATGAATGCATTTACTCTATACCGAAGGCGTCTGATTCCGGACGAATGTATCTTGCTAAAAGATGATATTATTGTTACCCGTTCAGAAAATATAATTGTAACAAGCTGGAAGACTCTCAATCATAAAACAGCTTTTCAATACGGAGCTTCCTGCTACTATTTGCAGGAAGGATATAAAATCAGTAAATTTTATAGAGCGGACGGCAGTCTGTTTTGCTGGTACTGCGATATTGTACAATATGATTTTGATGAATCGGGGAATTCACTGACTGTGACCGATTTGCTTGCAGATGTCATCATCAGTCCGGACGGTATCGTAAAGGTTGTGGACCTAGATGAGTTGGGCGAGGCTTTGGAGAAGGGGATACTATCAGCAGATTCCCTAAAAACTGCACTGCTTCAGCTAAATAATCTTCTTTCTATTATTTATAACAATAAGCTATACGAATTAACAGCTCCCTTAGATGAATTAGGTTTATAATTATATCGTAACGTAAAAATCCCGCAGACCGAAAAGCCTGCGGGATACTTTTTTCATTATTAATAAAATATATGACCACCGATACTGATGCCGGTTAACCCTTCAATGGGTGTTCTGAAATATAAGCAGTTACCTACATTCGTAATACCTGACATAGCTTCATCGGCTGCCTTATAACAATCTGCATTTGCCTTTCCTGTTGCAAGTGCCAATTCCAGTCTGCCGCTTCCCACAGGTGAAAACTGGCTCCTTTGATAAATAACGCCGACTACGGTACCCGGATATTTGGAACTAAGCACCCTATTAATCACTACAGCACCTACCGCAAGCTTTCCTGCATAGGCCTCGCCACCAGCTTCACAGTAAATAATGGCGGCTAAAAGCGCCCTGTCACCATCAGCAAAGGTCACCTCTGAGATATCCCTCCAAGCTGCATTTGCTGCTGCCTGCGACAGCCTGATTTCCTCTTCAATCTTCCTGCGCAGAGCTTCGATATCATCATTTTGCCTTCTCAAAGCTTCTTCGGCCTCCAGCATTTCCTGTTCTACCTTTGAAATCTGGTCGCTGTTTTTGGCAACGGCATTTGCTGTCTGGCTGATTAATCCGGTCACCTTACTTTTTTCGGACTCGGCAGCAACCCTTAAGCTATCCAGCTCCACCATTTCCTGTTGCAGCAGCATTTCCTTTTCCTCAATTAATATTCTGGTGGCTTCATAATCATCCAACATCTTTTTATCATATTCTGCCAAAGCTACAAAATATTCACCCGAGTTTAAAAAGTTACTAAAACTGCCGCTGGAAAGTAGAATTTCCAGATAATCCATTTCTCCTTCTTCATATACATATTGAATTCGTTGATCCATGCACTCCTTCTGCCATATTTCCAGTTCTCTTGCCGCATCCAGCTCTGCATTGGTCTCATCTATTTCCTGTTCTTTCTGTGTAATCTGCATCTCCAAACTTTCTAAATTAGCACTGACTTCCGAAAGCTGGTCTTTTAAACTCTTTAAATCCGTCTGTAAATCAGCTTCATTATCTTTTAATCTATCTAAATTTTCATTATGTTCATTTAACTCATTTTCAATATTTTTTTTCTCTTGCAGCGCTTCGTCTAATTTCTGTTGTGTGGAAGTTGCGTAAGCTATGGACGGAATATCGCAAATAATTATTGCAATCAATAACAGTAATGCAATTTTTCCTTTCTTATAGACCGCTTTTCTCATGTACTTTTCCTCACTTTTTATACCTGTTGCCGCTTCTTATACAAACGATATATGTACTAAATATCAAGCTTTATCACTTTGCCGGCTCTCTGGTATTGTTCATAGGAAACACCTGCCGCTTCTAACATCTTCTTAGAAGCAATGGTAGATGGACTTAAGGCATATTTATCACTGTCATACACTATTTTCTTAATACCTGCCTGAATAATTGCTTTGGTACATTCATTACATGGGAATAGGGATACATATAGCTTTGTACCCTCCAGAGAGCCTCCTCTGTAATTCAAAATAGCGTTCATTTCCCCATGCGTTACATAGGGGTATTTTGTCTCCAGCTCGTCCCCTTCTCTTCCCCACGGAAATTCATCATCGGAACAGCCTGTAGGAAATCCGTTATAGCCCACGGACAGAATCTTGTTTTCATTACTTACAATACAGGCACCTACCTGTGTACTGGGATCCTTAGAACGCATACCCGACAAATGGGCTATACCCATAAAATATTCGCTCCAACTGATATAATCATTTCTTTTGTCTTGCTTCCCCATTGCGGTTCTCCTCTATTTTGTACCGAAAATCCTATCTCCTGCATCACCGAGTCCCGGCACTATATAACCGTGTTCATCTAATCTTTCATCAAGTGCACCGATAAACATATCCACATCCGGATGCTCCCGCTTCATTTTTTCAACACCTTCCGGTGCTGCTATTATACACATGAGGTGAATGTTTTTACATCCTTTATCTTTTAATAATTGAATGGCCGCTGCGCAGGAACCGCCTGTAGCAAGCATGGGGTCCACCACAAAAACTTCTCTTTCAGCACAATCCGCAGGTAATTTACAATAATATTCAACAGGTTCTAAAGTTTCCGGGTCCCTATAAAGGCCGATATGCCCTACCTTGGCTGCCGGAATCAATTCTAAAACACCGTCTACCATACCCAAGCCTGCCCTCAAAATAGGAACTATCGCCATTTTCTTCCCTTTTAACTCCCTGGCTATTGTATTACAAATAGGGGTTTTTATTTCTACATCCGAAAGCTTTAACTCTCTGGTGGCTTCATAGCAGATTAACATGGCAATCTCACTAATGGTCTGTCTAAAGTCCTTGGTCCCCGTTTCCTCTCTTCTGATATACCCGATTTTATGCTGAATTAAGGGATGATCCATAATCACTACTTTTGTCATCCTGCCGCCTCCTCTTTTCCTAATCTCACTTTACAGTTTTAAGTGTCTGTTAGCACTGTATTATATCATATTATCATTCATTTCACAAGGTTTCTATTC
>CAZJAS010000047.1:0-15569 GCA_964544135.1 uncultured Clostridium sp.
CTCCATAATACTTTGGAATGCCATCTTTTTCTATGGAGATGAGAAGGGCTCATTGCAATGTTTAGAAAAACCGGCTGACAAAGTTTTATGGAGAGTAGAGCCACTAGGAACGAATTTCGAAATTACCTTTCAACTCTTTCTATCTTTCTTGTTCTAATAAATAGCGATACATTTTACGGGGTGAAATAGCCGGCGCCTGGCTTAATATATTTTGATCGGCAAATCTAACATTTCCATTCAGTAAGCATTTCAGAAAAGGCAATAGCTTTTCGGTAGCTACTTGTCCATTCCATTCCTGCAAGATAGTGTCATATGCCTCTCTTCCCAAATCGCTTATTTTATCCGGCTGTTTTAGTAAAGCGGTAATCTGTTCGTAAAATATGCCCCACTTTTTATTGGGATAAATCAAACCGTTCTTCTTATGTCTAACTAAGAACGGAACCGCACCTATGGCACAGTTTGCCACTACAGCACAACCGCTGTTCATGGATTCATTTAAAACGGCACCCCAGCCTTCCTTGTAATCGCTGGTAAACAAAAAAATATCTGCCTCTTCCATATAGGTTCTTACCTCTTCAGGTTTTTTAAATCCAACAAACTTAACTTCATCCTTTAGTCCCGCCGTCTCAGCCTGCTTCTTCAGCTGCTCTTCCATCTCACCGCCGCCAATCATAGTAAGGGTAAATGCATAGCCCTCCTGCTTAAGCTTTTTGGCCGCCTTTATGGCATACTCGGGGTGTTTCCAGTCTATGAAACGCCCTGCCCACAAAAGGGATACCTTGCCCTCTTTCTTACGCCTTTCTTCTTTTTGCTTTATAAGGGCATCAATGTCATATTCTATTAACTTCGGAAAGTAACCCCATCGAAACATTTTATCGGGATATGCCCTCACAAGATGAAAATCACTGGAAACATACCCGCCATAGCATAATAAATATACATTTTTATTTCGGTATCTGGTGTGGTCTATATACTTTTTACGTAATCCCCTAGGTGACAGAGCCTTCCACTGTCCGCTCTTATAGATGCGTTCGCTTAAGCGTACAACAAGCCGCCCAGCCTCAAGACGCTCAGTAATATAGGCTTCCTCATCCACGCCTCCGAATAATACCACATCACTTTCCGCAATCAATTCCCTGCATTCCGCTTCCTGCTCATAATAAAGACGCAGCCAGGGCAGCTTTGTAAAATCTCCTCCCCATCCCATACGAATACGCTCCTCTTCCATGGGCTCCGTCTGTATAAATCTAAAATTCTCTGAAATCCGTTTATACATGGCCTCGCAAAACGGAATCTGGTGGTGGTTAATATAATTGGATACAAAGGTTACCTTCATTGTCTTTCTCCGCCTCTTATTGTTTTGTATATTAGTTTGCGTAATTGTTTTCATGGGGCTCTACTCTTCATAAAACTTTGTCAGCCGGTTTTTCTAACCATTCCAAAGTAATATGGAGAGTAGAGCCACTAGAATCAAGTTTCGCAATTACCTATTTCTGTGTATATCTCAAGAAGTCTTTTGTAATTAATCTCAGGGTTGTGAGTTTGGGCCGCATGAACGGCTGCTTTTCTGCCGCATGACCTTGCCAGCTCATCACTACCAAAGAATTTGCAAATTGAACGGGCCAGCTCCATCGTATCTCCATAAGGATATAAAAAGCCCTCTTCCCCATCCATCAGCATATTATGGACACCCCCTACATCAGAGCTTACCACCGGCATACCTAAAAGCATGGCTTCTCCCACGGAATTGGGAGAGTTTTCTATTGCGGATGGTGACAAAAACACATGGCTCTTTCTATATCGGTCACACATTTCTTCACCGTTTAACCTGCCTAAAAATACGATCTTATCTTCTAGTTTTAGTTTCTTTATCAAATCTAAACAGTATTTGCCGTAAGAGCCTATTTTTATCTTTTCCATCAGCGTCCCATAGGCTGTAATCACATCCCCCGCCACATACACCTTGGTTTGAGGAAAGCTTTCTAAGATTGCCGGCATAGCCTGCAGTAAATAGTGAAGTCCCTTAATGGGATAATTGCCCTGGCTTATAAATACAGAATATCTTTCACAATTTTCCAGCCTCCACTCCTTTCCGTAAAAATTGGAACGCAGGGTTTCATTCATGAAATGATAAACAGCATGGGGATTTACCTCGGATGCCGCTTTTTTATCCCAATCTGTCCTACCGGTCACATGTCCCGTATTTTGCAATGCCTCGATTTCAAATTTACCACGTTCTACGTATTTTTTTTGTTGAATCACTATATTATCCCATTTTAAGAAATCACGTAGCAAAAAGCGCTTCTGCACCGATACAGGTAAATCCGCCATATAGTAATCTGCATAGATAAAACATAGCCCCTGAATCCCGATCAGCATTTGGGTTTTGTTCGGAACACACCTTGTCATGGCAAGGGTATGGGGGAACTCTGTTCCAAAGGCATGTACAATATCCGGCTGAAATTCCTGCAGTATCTCATCCAGTTGATGTTCTAACTCTTCATCATATCGTTCTGCCCTTGTCATATCCTCCCGAAAGCTAAAATAAGATATCCGATTAACCTTGCCTTTTACGGATTTACTGTCTTTATTCACGGGAAAGCATATGCCCAGCTCTATTTTATTTTCTTCATGACTCAGAATCTGTTCTGACAAGCCGGTAAGCCAGCCTTCTTTATTGCTTGTCTCCATTCCAAGTGCTTCCCCGATAGCGGGCAGCATAATATTGCAAAGCCATAATACTCTCATCGATACAATCCCGCCTTTACTTTATTGTAGATTCCGGAAAAAAAGGTGTTCTCCGCAAGAAATCTGCGAAGGGGTGCTAAAGTAAGCATCATAATGAGTCCGTACTTCATCCGCTGTCCCTTGGTCAAATAAGCCTTGGTAATCATGCGATGCTCTTCTTTATCTCTTTTCTTATTTGCCGCGTTTTCCGAGAAACCACCCCCTTCATAGCTGGCAACGGTCATACCCATATAGGCCGTTAAAATTTTCTCTTTCAGGCAACACCATAGAAAATGATCATAATCCGCCCTTATTTTATAATGGGTATCATATTGCTTCTTTTCAAATAATGACGCTTTATAAAAACAAGATTGGTGGCAGGGAATATTACGATAACATACAAATGGTGTGATTTTAGGCGGAGAGGCCACCAATGTATTCGTCTGCTCACAAAAGGTATCCCCATAATAAATTCCTAGATTTGGTTGTTCCTTCATAAAATCAGCGGTCTTACTTAATATATCCGATACGGGAAAGGTATCTCCACAGTTTAGAAACAAGATATATTCTCCCTCTACCTTTAAAATTGCCTGATTCATACCATCATAAATACTTTTGTCCGGTTCTATAAACAGCCTGACTTTATCCTTAGGGGACCCTCCCTCCCTTAATAAATCCTTCAGCTTTTCGGGAGAGCCGTCCTTGCTTCCTCCATCCTTTACTATAATTTCATAATTATGATAATCCTGTACCAATATGCTGTTAACAGTATCTAACAGCTTATCCCCGGCATTTAGGCTGACTACAATAATAGAAAACAGCTTTTGCTTTTTATTCATTGCTCTCCTTTCCCAATTCCTTGATGCAGATTAATGAAATATCCAATTTAGATACGGTAAGAGCCGGATACTTACATCATAAGATTTATATAAAAATAAAATAAAATATAAACAAAATGCAATTGCAACAGCTGAACTGAAGAATATTTTTTGCTTTTTATCCTGTATTTTCTTTAAGACCGCCGGAATCAAGAATACATGGGTTACATTCATATAATAGCCTACCCTAGAAACCTCCGGTATAAAGGAACAGAATACATATAGCATCAAGGCTCCCAGATTCAAGAAAAACCAAAACTGATTATTCGGATTGTCCTTAATCGCATATTTATAATACAAAAGTGACAAAACCAGTACTCCCAGGCATTTTAAAATATTCACCAGAGAAGTATCACCGTTGTCAAACATAGAATTTTCATAAAAAGGGTAAAAGGTAAAAATAATCTTACGATATACATCCTGAAAAACCAAAAACGTACCGCATAAGCCTGCTGCCAGCACAATATGCCATTTTTTCCACCGCCGGCCGGCAAGATAATAAACCGGAATTACAAGTAAAACCGACTTATGGAAAAAAGCCGCAAATACAATCCAGAGTATAAAAGGAATCCACTGCTTCTTTAATGCGAATTTTGAGGCAAATAATGCCACAGACAATACAAAGTAATAGCGAACGGAGGTCATGCTGGAAAAATAAAAGCCTCCCGCCATAAGCAAAAATACAGACCAGACAAAATACTCACTCTGATCATAAATTGCTCTCAGGAAAAAATAAACAGTGGCAAAGGAAAAAATCCCAAATATCACCAGATAGGACACCTTACCTATGCCAAAAAAGTATTGTACCAGCCTGACCACCAGATTGAATCCCATTTCCGTTGAAACATGGCGGTTCTGATGAATCAACTGGAATATTTTAGTATATTCCCAGTAATCATTTCCCACAGCAATACGGCATGCGGATACCGCAAATAAAAGAGTGAAAATACCCACAACCAAAATACGATTGCTCATCTGCTGCCTAGATACCATATTCGGTTGTACTGTAGTTTTGTTGTTTACAAACAGCGCGGCCGCTACTGTAACAACAGTCAGTCCCATATATAAAATCATGAATAATTCCTCTGCCTATCTTTTGACTTGGTTTTTATATACTTACCTTTTATACTCTTGTGCTTCCCTCTTCCCCTCTTTTATCCCCTTTTTCATAAGAATATAGGATTCTCTCACAGATTTATCCCTGCATATAGTCTTTCTATGGGCGAGTAAAAAACGAGCTGCCATAGCAGGTGCAAAAAAACCATATAAGAAGAAATACAATACACCCCTGTCAAAGAAAAATTTGTCATGGTAGCCTTCAAACCAAGTGGATTGTCCGTCCTCTTCCCTGCCAATCATAACAGGGGCTGTATATACCCGGTATCCTTTATCCATAAACTCCTTAATAAAGAGACTGTCTTCTCCGTTGCTGTATTTGGCCCCGCCTCCAAACAGAAGAGAAAATTGCACCTTGGATTCATGCAATTTATGGGTTCTAAGGGCAAAGCTGACTGCTCCATACCTGCCGCAGTTATAAAACCGCACCCTTTTTCTATCCGTAATATGATAGGTACGCCTGCTCTCTTCCACACAAATATTAAAAACGATCATATCCGCCTTCTTGTTTCTTTCAAATTCGGCGATTATTTTATCTTCATAATCTTTTTCATATATAATATCTTCATCTGAAAACAAGCAGATATCTCTATCTGCTCGCATCAATGCATGATTTCTGCTTTTTCCCACACCACGTTCCGGAAAACTATAGCATTTAATTTCCCGTCCATTTTTTTCAAACGCTTCATACCCTTCTTTATCACATTGATTGATAATAATAGCATCGGAACAAATATTCATTTTCTCTGCCAGTTTAAAAGGATCCTGATTCATGGCAGACACAAGCACCTGTACCTTCATAAGCAAACTACCTTTTCTTTCTGGGCATTTTTATACTATAATACCGTTTTATCAAGTCTTCGTCCGCATCCCAAAGGAGTGCACCGCATATATTAATATCCTGCTTTTTCAGAAATTCTATTACTTTTTCTATTCTCTTACCGTCATGCCTGCCTGATGCCACTGCCAGTATTACACCATCGGCTTTTCTTAGCTCTTCTATTCTCTCCGGCTTTTCCTCTACACATCCGACCCCATCAATTTGCGGTCCGCCTTTTTCACTAAGCACTTTTGTAATTTCGTCTATGGGAATATCCTCTTCTATGGCAGTCACCGCCACAATGCCACAACCCTTACAAAGATGTGTAAATTGAACTGTCAGCTCTTTGGATGCTAAAGTTCCCAACATGGGAATATGGTAACGCCTCTCAAACGTGACCGGAATATAAATAGAATCATCCAATGTAAAATATAGGAGCATAATCATTAAAACCAGAAATCCTCCTGCAACTCCGCCTAGGATAATTGCCCGCATAGTCCTAATATCGAATATCACAAGCTCCGCCTCTTCGGGACTTGTTAATATGCGTGTCCCCGCAATTTCTTTTTGTTCTTCTCCAAAACGAATTAAGGCATTTTGCAGTGCATGGCTCATAGCTACAGAAAGCTCGGGATCTTTTGTAGTAACCGTAGTGGTCACAATCCGCACATCCGACAAAAGAGTTCCTTCTATACTCTCAGCCACCTGTTTGGGGGTAATATCCCAACCCTCCTGCTTAAGTGCATCAGCAATATCTATGGTAAATACATCGGTTTTTACCAGTGAAGCCCATGTGGCCTGATTAAAACATACCGTTTCCACAGGCTGTCCCTCTGCCAACACATAATCAATATAAGTTTCTGCAATGACTTGATATTCTTTTTCGGGTGCCAGTACCACCTTTTTCAAAAAATACCCGCCACCGATCAGCAGTACGCCCAACAGAATTCCCAAAAACAATATCCAAATCTTTCTGAGAAAACGCAGGCCAAGGAGTTTAAAATCCACCGGCTCGTTTTCAAAATTGCATTCCCACATCATGATTACCTTCCCTGCCCGCCCTCGTTATTTTGGCTCTCGATTTTAATCTTATCTTCCAAGATTTTTTTTTCTTTTTTTAAAGCCGTAATCTGGTCATCCTCCACACCTTCCGTACTATCCGGCCACAAAAGGACCTTTACAGTTAAAAGCATCAGCTTTAAATCCAACCAAACGGTATAATTTTCAATATAAGCCAAATCCAGCTTTAATTTATCATAGGGTGTTGTATTGTATTTGCCGTAAATCTGTGCATAGCCTGCCAAGCCGGCCTTAACCTTCATGCGAAAAGCGAATTCCGGCATGATTTCCATATATTCCGCAATAATCTGAGGTCTTTCGGGTCTTGGGCCGATAAAGGACATATCCCCGCGAATAATATTAAAGAGCTGTGGAAGCTCGTCCATCCTTGTCTTACGGATTATTTTTCCCACCGGCGTAATACGGGAATCATTCTTGGATGCCAGTCTTGCTACACCGTCTTTTTCGGCATCCACACGCATACTGCGAAATTTTAAAATATGAAACTGCCTGCCCCCCACGGTACAACGGACCTGCTTATAGAATACCGGCCCACCGTCATAGAGCTTTACTGCCAAAGCAGTTAGCAGCATAAAGGGTGATGCAATCAAAAACAGAAGCAGGGCACATAATAAATCAATGCATCTTTTAATAAACCGCTGTTCAATGGTCAGTACATATTCCCTTGTTAAAAGCAATGGCGTATCAAATAAATGGAGCTCTTCCGCTCCTTTCAATATTACATCGGGTATCTTTGGCATAATATATATTCGAATCGACTGCCCATAACAGAATTTCAATATTTTATTCCTGTCATTAACTGAAATATCCCATAAAACCACCGCATCAAATCGCTCTAATGCCTCTTTATTGATGGCATCCACGCCTTCTCTGATATGCATGCATTTACTGATTTCAAACTTATCTTTTCTTGTGGCAAATTTATTTAGAATGTCTTCAATGGGACGATCCCCATGAACCAATAACAGCCTTCGTGGGGGAAACACGTTTTTATAGATGAGTCCCGAAATATTGATCCAAATAATAACCCAAACAGCTTGAAACACTACCATGCTTATGTAGGATGGTAAATGGAACGGCTCCCTAACCATAAGAGAAATTTGAGCATAGGTAATGAGATTGACCATAATAGTAGCAATCAGTTGGGAAAAAATTACTTCAATATTTTTCAAGTATCCTATCCGCATACCTCCATAGGTACTGGAAAAAAAGAGCAGCAAAATTCCGTATATGGAAATCACCAGCAAATGTCCTCTTCCCCAGAATTCCAGATACTTTTTTACACTGACATAATAACTGGTATACCAATAATAGGCATAAATACCAATCTGGCCTGCCAGGCAAACCCCTGACATACACAAGAGCACCAGTCGTTTAAAGGATTCTAATTTTTTCAATCTTTTCTCTCCATATATGCTTAAATCTATCGTTTTAGTATAGCACGTGTTGCCATATGCCGCAACTTCCGGCCTTCTATAGATTAACCTTTATCTTTGTCTATAATCTTCTCTTCACGGCTCTGAATGCCCAAAAACAAAAATTATAAATACTATAGGGAACGGACAAACGCTCCGCCTTTCTATACAGGTTCCAAATGCGTCTGAGTGCCTCCAGCTTATTGGAGGAAAGGGAACCGTCCACCCTCCTGTATAGAACCAGGTTTTCATCCAATCCAAAGGCAGTATAGCCCTCCCTTAACACCTGAAACCAAAGTGCCGTATCCTCACTCTTTATGATTGGCATTTCCAATTTGGCTTTATCTATTTTTGTAGTATCAAAGATAACCGTAGACGTAAAGATTGTGGTATTTTTTAATGCCTCTTTATACTCCAGAGTTCCCGGTACTCTTACCACTTTTCCGGTACCCTTTCCAAATTCATCTGCAAATTCATAGCCGGTAAAGGAAAAAGCAGCCTGCTGCTTCTCCATAAAAGCCAGTTGCTTATCCAGCTTATCTTCCTGCCATAAATCATCCGCATCCAAATAAGCGATAAAACGCCCCGTGGCTTCTGCCAATCCTCGGTTTCTAGCTCTCGCCGCACCGCTGTTTTCTTGGCATATTATTCTGATACGTTTATCCGGTTCTTGTTTTTCTATTTCTAAAAGTAACTGTCTGCTGCCATCGGTGGATCCGTCCTCTACCAGCAGAAGCTCCCAATTTTCATAAGTCTGAGCCTTTACACTGGCTATGGTATCTATTATATATTTCTCCACATTGTAAACCGGTATAATAATACTGATCTTATCCTTCATGTCCCAGTCCGCCTCCTTAAGGCTGGCTATAAATTACATACCCATCTGTTTGGGCAGCCAGTACATATCCATTCTGCCGTTTCAGAGCCTCCTCAAAAACTTCCTGAGAAGCCCTTTCTATTGAAAACACTATATAATCATAATCCATAGTATAGCAATTACTGAAAATAATTTCTTCTTTAAATACCGCTTCATCAAATTGATCCGGCAATAGCAGACTGCCGTTGACCCAGCCATGGAGCTCCACTAAATAACCCTCATAATTGTCATAGGTGTAAGCAGTTAATTCAGGTTCCCACATGTTTCTGCCATAGGGGAGTAAAATATCACCGCTGTATATACGTGCCCAGGCTGCTATTTCATCCGGTGCAAGCAGGGTAATCGAATCACCTTCCGCTATGTTAAGCTGATTGAATACTTCCTCTGCCTCCGCGGGCACTCTTCCCATACCCGATGTCTGATCGGTCAATGCGTTAGCCGGCGTTAATGTCCCGCATAAAAACAATACTGCTGTTAAAACCACCACGACCAGAATTTCATATGCATTTTCTTTTCTCTTAGGTGCTGCGGATTCCCAACGTCCATATCCCCTGGAATGTGCCGCTATAATTTGAAAGGTAGCTGTTACCAAGCCATATACCAGTATGGCTGTTACCGGCAGCAGTTCCCACAAGCTCTCATATCCGTAAAACTGTGTCTGATAGAGCAATAGCAGCTTTGCCGTAATAGGACATAGTAATAAAACAAGCATAATAAGGGTAAACCATCTGATTTCTTTTTTCTTACTGTCGTTCATCAGCCAAAGCATTAAAACCGCTACCATAAACAGCATAAAATACTGACCGTCTTCCACAAAGCTGCTAAAACCTATCCTCATAGAATCCAAAAGTTTCATCATAGCCGCTCCCGTCTGCGCAATGAGCCCACCAATCTAATGGCAAGAATCACAGCTGCTATAACAACAGTATAACCCAATCCATAAAAGGTCCATACCACACAAACCTCTGCAAGCATACAAATAATTACACTTTTCCATTTTTTTTGTAGACAGCATAATAGGGCATACGGTAATATCACTCCTGCCCGAAGAGCCGTACCCTGCCAGCCTTTGAAAAAGAGCAGGGAACTATCCATAGACATACCGTAACAACCAAGCTGATATACCAATACCGTGAATAACATAAACACCGCCTGCTTTTTACCCTCATTGGGGAAAAAGTACACTGCCCATCTGCTATATACCAAATAGCTGAGCAAGAGCACAAGCCCCGGTATCAAGCTATAGCAGATTGTTTGTATCGGCATTCCGGTCCATTTGCAGATTGCCGCATAAAGTGACGGCAAAACCAATATTTTAAGACGCATAGGCATCCCCTCGGTAAAGGGAGCACCCGTCATGGGGTTCAATGAATATAAACTGTCCGATGTCAGTATCGTCTGAACCGTTTCTACCGTAATATCGGCTTTTATATAAGGCAAATGCATCCAATAATTCCATATAATCTGGAATATAATCAGCAAACCGATTAATATAAATAAGTAGGGATATACTTGAAAAAGCTTAATAAACCGGTTTTCACGGGTCTGCACCTGCTGTTTTGCTCTTTTTCTACTTTTCAGATAAAAGTAGAAAACCATTATTAAAATAGCAGACAAAAATAATATACCCATAATCTTCGTACAAATATGGAACGGCTGGTTTAAGAAAAGCGTTGCAAGATGTGCTGCTTCCGCAATTCCCACCGCGACCAGACTGCCCTCTATTATCAATTCCGGTACGGTTTTTTGCATCTAACTATTAACCTCCTGATATGCTGTTAATCCTATGTGCATATTCTTTCCAATTTTACCATAATTTTAAAACAAGTACAACTTTTTAACTATTATCATTCTTTAGTAAAAAACAGCAGGATTTTTATCCTGCTGTTTGTGCAATCGCGTTAACTTGATAATCATTTTTTTGATGAACAGTTCTATTTTTGCTTTTCCTATTATTTTACTATTTCACATTGCTTTGATATCCAGACGAATCTTGTCTGCTATTCTTGCAATATACTCACTGTTGGTGGGCCTTGTTTTTCCGTCCTGCACCGAATACCCAAAAAGTTTATTAAATGTCTGTGTGTTACCCCTTGTCCATGAAACTTCAATCGCATTTCGGATTGCACGTTCCACTTTCTGGTCAGTCGTTTTAAAATGTCTGGCAATTACAGGGTACATTAGCTTTGTTACACTGGTAACCATTTCAATATCCCTTCCGGTCATCATGATAGCATCTCTCAAATAATAATACCCCTTAAGATGTGCCGGAATCCCTATATCCAGCATTACCTCTGTTATGTATCTTTCTAATTCTGTGTCGTTTATAGTAGCGATATCCATAATTGTTCCTTTCTTCTGTCGATTATTGCTCGTTAACGCGATTGCAAATGTATCCTATCATATTTACATTAACTAGAAAAGAGTTTTTTTGAAAATTCACCGCATAAATCGAGAAAAATAGTACTTTGACTACTTATATCTCTTCTTTCAACAAATATATAGGTCTTTTTTTGACTTCCATGTAAGTTTTTGCAAGATATTGTCCTACGATTCCCAAGCATAAAAGCTGCACTCCACTGATCAGAGAAATAATACATATCATGGAGGGCCAACCGGAAACCGGATCCCCAAATACAAGTGTCCTGATAATCGTAAATACAATCAATGCAAAAGCCAAGATGCAAAAAAGAATCCCCATTAAAGAAACAAAGGTAAGCGGTGCCGTTGAAAAAGCAGTCATACCATCAATGGCATATACCATAAGTTTCCAAAAATTCCATTTAGTTTCCCCCTTTACTCTTTCAATATTTTCATATTCCACCCATTTTGTGCGAAATCCCACCCAATTAAATATACCTTTGGTAAAACGGTTATATTCCTTCATCTCCAAAATAGCATCCACCATCTGTCTCGTCATAAGACGATAATCTCTGGCTCCGTCAACAATATCCGTCTTGGATATACACCGCATCAGCTTATAAAAAAGTCTTGCAAAAAAAGACCGGACCTTGGGCTCTCCTTTACGCGTCACCCTTCTGGTACCTACAGAGTCATAACCCTGCTCCAAATAAGAAAACATTTCCGGTAATAGTGAGGGTGGGTCTTGCAAATCAGCATCCATAATCACCACAAAATCACCCTTTGACTTTTGCAACCCTGCATACATGGCAGCCTCTTTACCGAAATTACGTGAGAACGAAAGCAAATGTACCCTTCCATCCTTTGCATGCATTTTTTTAATTTCCTCCGAGGTCTTATCCTTGGAGCCGTCATCCACATATAAAATTTCCCAATCTATTTGCTGTTCCTGTAAAAAAGTCTCGTTTTGAATAAACTCTTCATAAAAATAAGGAATGTTTTCTTCTTCATTGTAACAGGGTACAATTACACTCAGCAGCTTCATTCTTTTCCTTTCCAAGCAAATCACGGCAAGCTATAATGTTTACAAATATTCCGTTCGACCATGCTTTTCTAAAAATTCCACTATCTTTCGTACCTCTTGCGCCTTCTCCTTTGGACAGACCAAAATGGCATCCTTTGACTCTACAACAATTAGGTCTTCCACGTAAGCGGCAACAACAAGTTTTTCTTTAGAATAACAGATTGTTCTTTCTGTGTCCACTAAAACGCTTTTTCCAATGGGTACATTTCCTTTTTCATCCTTTTTATGAAGGATTTCCAACGCTTCTAAGCTGCCTACATCATTCCATCCAAAGCTGCCTTCTAACATGGCAACGGGATGAGCCCTCTCCATAATACCATAATCGATGGATATTTTTGGAATCTTAGGATAAACCTCCTCGATTATTTTTCTTTCATCCGCGGTTCCCATGGCATTACCGATCTTTTCCAGATATTCATAGATATCCGGCAAAAGTCTTTTAAAATACTTCATAATCAGGCTTGCCTTCCATATAAACATACCGCTATTCCAAAAATAGCATCCCTCTGAAAGATACCTTTTTGCCAAATATTCCGCCGGTTTTTCCACAAATTCTTCAACTATCCTATGAGAATTATGATTAAGGTCATCTTGAACCGCCTTATTACATTTGATATAGCCATACCCTGTTGCCGGATATTCGGGTAAAATCCCTACCGTGACCAAAATATCCTTTTCCTCTGCCAAACCTATGCCATGCCTTATGGTATCCGCATAACTCTTTTCATCCAATATATAATGATCCGACGGCATAATGCACATAATGCCGTCTCCATGTTTTTTAAGTATTTCCATTGCGGCATAACCGATACAGGCCGATGTGTTTCTTGACTCGGGCTCACTTAAAATATGGCTTTTTTTAATTCTTCCCTCCATCATTTCCAATGTTTTATCTGCATGATGGGAATTGGTAACAACAAATATATCATTTGCATTTACCACCTGTTTTAATCTGTCAAAGGTCTCATTTACCAAAATATCCTTACCCGTCAGATTCAGGAATTGCTTGGGAAGCTCTTGTCGGCTTAAGGGCCAAAAACGGGTACCGCCTCCGCCGGCCATGATGACACCATAGATTTTCATATCCTTCTCCTTTATGCCAAATCCATAGTTCTCCTACATTCTGGCTTGATCCGCATTCTCACAAAACCACCGGTAGGCCATCTTAATCCCCTCTTCCAGATCTACCTTATGCCGCCATCCCAATTGATGCAATTTGGATACATCGGTAAGCTTCCTGGGGGTACCGTCAGGCATACTGCTGTTCCAATTTATATTTCCTTGATAGCCTACAATGCTTTGCACTGTATTTGCAAGCTCCTTGATACTGACCTCCTGCCCGGTCCCGATGTTCACATGCTGCTCCCCCTCATAATTTTCGAGTAAGAAAACACAGGCGTCTGCCATGTCATCCACATATAAAAACTCCCGAAGGGGTGTTCCCGTACCCCATAATTCCACAAAAGGCTTCCCCTCTTGTTTTGCCTCATGAAATTTACGAATCATGGCAGGTAGTACATGAGAACCTTCCAAATCAAAATTATCACGGGGACCGTATAAATTTGTGGGCATACAGCTGATAAAATCATCCCCGTATTGACGCTTAAAATATTTACATAATTCCAAACCCGCTATTTTAGCAATGGCATATGCTTCATTGGTTTCCTCGAGAGGACCTGTTAACAATGCATCCTCCGTAATGGGCTGAGGCGCCATTTTAGGATAAATACAGGTGCTCCCCAGAAACAATAATTTTTTAACTCTATAATCATGTGCACATTTTATCACATTACATTGTATCTGCATATTCTCATAGGCAAAATCAGCCGGAGCAGTATCATTGGCCAAGATGCCGCCCACCTTCGCCGCAGCCAGCACTACCACGTCCGGTCTTTCTATCATAAAAAAATCATTTACAGCAGATTGATTGAGTAAATCCAGCTCACCATGGGTTCTGACTATAATATTATTATAGCCTCTTGCTTGCATGTTTTGTACAATCGCACTTCCTACCAAGCCTCTATGCCCTGCTATATAAATTTTATCCTCTATGCTTATTTTCATTCCTTACCCGCTTCCTTTTTCATGTCTGCATCCACCATCATGGCTACCAATTCCTTAAAACCTACTTCCCGCTTAAAGCCCAGCTCCCTTTCCGCCTTGGATGCATCTCCCCATAATAATTCCACCTCCGCAGGACGGTAAAATTCCGGGTTAATATCTAAAAGCAATCTACCAGACTTTGCATCATATGCCTTTTCCTCTATACCGCTTCCTTCAAAACGAAGTGTAATCCCCACATGGGCAAAAGCCTCTACCACAAATTCCCTCACCGTATGGGTTTCACCGGTGGCCAGCACATAATCCTCTGCTTTATCCTGCTGCAGCATTTTCCACATACCTATGACATAATCCCTTGCATATCCCCAATCTCTTTTCGCATTTAAATTGCCCAGTGACAGTTTTTCCTGTTTACCCGCCATTATTTTAGCCACCGCCAGAGTTATTTTTCTGGTTACAAAATTTTCTCCTCTTCTTGGAGACTCGTGATTAAACAAAATACCGTTGCAGGCATACATCTGATAGGACTCTCTGTAATTAACCGTGATCCAATAGGAGTATAATTTGGCAACTCCATATGGGCTCTTGGGATAAAAAGGTGTTTTTTCATTTTGAGGTGCCGTCTCTTCCAGTCCACCGAAGAGCTCCGATGTGGATGCCTGATAAAACCTGCAGCTTCCCCCATAAATACGCAAAGCCTCCAAAAGCTTTAAGGTCCCTACTCCCGTTGCCTCTGCGGTATACTCCGGTACTTCAAAGGAAATACCAACATGGGATTGGGCCGCAAGATTATATACCTCCGTGGGTTTGATTTCCGTCACCAGACGGATTAAATTGCTGGAATCCGTTAAATCCCCATAATGCAAAAAAAATTTCACTTTATGATAAGGAGATTGCAGGATATCTGCAAGCCTGTCTAAATTTTCGGTACTATGCCTGCGGATCAGACCATGTACCTCATATCCCTGCTCTAACAAAAATTCTGCAAGATAGGAGCCGTCCTGTCCTGTTATCCCCGTTATCAATGCTATTTTATTCATATTTTATTTTCCCTTCTTATACTTTCTTATTTTGGTAATTGCGATTTTACAATGAGGCTCTACTCATTATATTACTTTGGAATGCCATCTTTTTCTATGGAAATGAGACC
>CAZJAS010000048.1:0-15093 GCA_964544135.1 uncultured Clostridium sp.
GCATTCGATATGTGGTTTCTTTCGTACGTACCCCAAAGCATTTAAATGCCATATCCAAGTATTCCCTATTTGCTTGTTCCTTCCCCAGAACCGCCTCTAAAACAGGACCTGCTTCATAGCGCAGATTATCACTTCTTTTCGCCATCTGGACCGCTTCTTCTAAAGAAATAGTATTTTTTACCTCTGAAGACCAAAAAGTATAGGTATTGGCAAAATTTTGTCCCACCAATCGTTCAAACAGTATGGATTCCATTGATCTTTGCATCTTCCCATGACTTCCGGGAGTCTGTGTCAAACCATTTACAAACATAATAAATACCAGAGACCCTATAAAACCCAGAATAATTTTAAGGGTTAGTATGCTTTTAATTTCCTTTTTTTTATAACCTTTTATTATAAAAAATAGTAAATATAAAAAAATCCAGACTCCATGTATCAGTAAATAGTCCGGATGAAGCAATGCGGATACCACCCAAAGTACAAAGAGAACAAGGATTTCCCTACCCCTTACTTGATTCTTCTTCCCTATTTTTATACCTGTTAAAATAAGCAGGATAGAGGTTGAAAATAATAGGGAATTAGGTAACACCGACATATGATATTGCAATAACATGGGTATGGTCATTAAATACAGTAAAACAAACAGTCTTTTTTTCCTGTCCTGTACCAAATCCCTTAAAAATAACCATAGTACTGCCGATGACAAAAGAAGCTGAATAAGGTAAACAAGAATCCAAAAAGGCAGCCCAATCACTTTTTCTATTGAGAGTACGCACCGCAAAAAAAGGGGATATAAAATCCCCATATATTCATCGAGTATAAACCCCTTTGCAGCTTCAAGATATTCTTTGGTTTCCCTTATCTTTGGCACAAACAAAATATTGCATGTCATCCAGTAGATCCCCATGCTGATTTGCAGAAGCATACATAGAGACAGAAGATATAGCAGTATTCTTTTTACATATTCTAATGCTTTCATCATAATCGTCCGCCTCAAAATATTTTAACATCCCATTACATCCAATAAGTGATACCCCGGCATAATCTAATAAAAAATACAATTCCGCAAAAACTTTGATAAGATAAAATCATCATACTACTGATTAAAAATCCAACACGGAATAATTTCTTCATAAATATCCCCTTAGGTTTTTTCCATACCTCCAGTACCTTTTTTACACTTAAAACAAGTATAAAGAAAATGCCAAAGGAATAACCCCACATAAAATTACCGTGTCTTGCCCTGACTCCACTTTCTGAGAAGAATGTCACTTGTATAAGCCCCATTCCCCACACCAACCAGGAAAACAGATACCATTTATCCACAAATAAATCTTTCCATAAAAATAATAATACAAACAAAGGAAAAGCAATGGACAATAGCAAGGTAATCTTAGGATGCAGACTATGCAATGTGAGCGTATATCCATATCGTATTTCAATTGTAGTTCCCGTATCCTGTCCAAAAAGCACCATACTCTGCAATAGCATGATTAACAGGGAGGGAATAACCGTAAGTCCAAATATAAATATTCTTATAAACTTAGTTTTCTTGAATAAATCCAATAATAAGTAAATTGCCATAACTGGTGCAAACACCAATAAAAAGCTGGGTTTAACAGCACTGGTCACGACGAAGGCAGCGGCCATAATAAACCAGTCCTTAGCAGATAACCCATCCCTGTATTTATGTTCCAAGCGCAGATAAATGATTACTGCCCATATTCCGCATAGCTTCATACATAGATATGTGGAATTATGCCATATCGTAGCAGACTGATAACCTATATATCTTTGATAATGTGCCGCCCTCACATAAAATGGCATAGCAATATTGCATAAAATTGCTCCTAAGAGATACGAATTTTTATTACAGATGGCAATCTTGCTTCTTTTCTCTAATTCCAGAAAAAGGACATAGGTGGAAAAAATAGTTCCCACCGTAACAGCTCCCAAAAACAAAGCGGTCAGCAGCTCTCCAAAGGGTGTAAGGAAAAATAACAGATACAATCCTGCGGTCAGGCTATAAAACCAGTGATCCTCCACTGCCATACTGATATGATAGGGTAAATCCGACTCAAAGGGCATTCCTTCTACATGAAATACTTGTTTATAATACAGGTACACCGAAAAAATACCATATACCAGAATAATTGCCCATAAAATTAATTTAACTGTTTTATTCTTCTTCATTTATAGTCTCCTTAATTACATACTGGGGAGAATGATTCATACAAACATAAATCCGGCCGATATACTCTCCTACCATACCCAGCATCAGCATCAACATACCTCCGATTACCATAATGGCTGACATCATAGAACTGAAGCCCATGGGTACAACAGGATTTATAAATTTTTTAACTATAGTATAAATCGTATAGAGAAAACCAAAAAAAGCAAATAGAGCTCCCATTAATGTTGCAATACGAAGAGGCTTTACAGAAAATGATGTAAAACCATTTACCCATAAACTAAACAATTTACCTATGGTATAACCGGATGTTCCGATTTCTCTTTCTCTATGAGTTACATTCACATTGGTTATATTCTTTGTTGTCCTAAGCACAAGCCCAATAATATAAGGATAAGCATTTTCATAGCGGATTACTTCATCAATTACAAAACGCTTGGCAGCAAAATAACTGGAAACATATAATTTTTTAGGCTTACCCAGCATGTACCTGGTCATCATCCCATTGATCTTACTTCCGATATTTCTAAAACCCGAATGTTGCTTATGGTCATATTTTGCATATACAACATCCGATCCATCTTCAAGTGCAGCAACCAACTTGCCCATTTCATTTGCAGGAGTCTGTCCGTCATCATCCAGACATATTATCATATCACCCTTAACATGCCGAAATCCCGCCATCAATGCTGCATGCTGGCCGAAGTTTTTCGCCAGATTGATTCCTTTAATCTTAGGATTTTCCACGCACAAACTTTTAATAACACCGAAAGTATCGTCCGGAGAGCAATCATTTATCAATATGATTTCATAATCATACCCTTTGGCTTCTACCATGGCTGTAATGATTTCCTCCACTACACTCTTTATTGTCTGTGATGATCTGTAACAGGGAATTACAAAACTGATCAATTGTGCCATTTTTCTCCTCTTTCCTAGCGTATCATTCATTTTTCTTCTACTGCATACACAGAAAAAACCTCTCTGTCCTCAACCGCTATACTGTCTGCCTTAATTAAATGAACCGCAATACCTTTTTCTTTATAATACTCTGTAAGCCAATCCTGCACCTGGGGCAAGGACTCCGGCTCCTTATATTGCACAATGATATAGACATTCTCCATCTCAAGTATAGCCTGCTCTATATCGGTTATATCAAAATTAGCTAATTTTTTCTCCGTTAAGGGGCTTTTAGATACCCATCCTCCCATAATATCATAATTGGCCAGGGTATTGTCTACATTTTTAAACATTTTTTCCGAATAAGTTACCGTGGAATAAACATCTACAAAATAAAATTTCTCTGCATTATCTTTTGTATAAAGCTTCAATGCCTCAAACTCTTTATTGATTTCTCCCCTACGGCTATACTCTGTTTGTACCCATGATATGCTCTGCGTTATGCTAATCAGGCATAATACAGTTAGAACACCTCCATAGATTACAGCCGCTTTTTTTCTCTTTCCGGATTCTATTAAGAGCATGGCCAGCAGAATTACAAATTCCATCAGGTACAAAGAATGTGTAATCCTCTCAGGCTCCCTGCCTCTGTATAAAATATACATCCATAGACCCGTTCTAACAATCCCCAAACACAAAAGCTCCCATAGATACCTGAAATGTTTGTTGGAAAGTGCCGTAAGCAGAACCAGACCATACATAATAAGTACAAATAAATTCCAGGGGTAGTCCGTTTTATGAAAGGTTCTGTATTTATAGTTAACAGCTGCCTTTTTTACATAATCCATAAAAGAAGCCTGCTCCATTCGCAGTCCATTGGCATACTCACCGATTTTCCCCAAGAGTATTTCATCAATCTCTTCGTCCAAGCCAAAATTATAGTTTTCCAGAAGAATTTGTTCGCTTTCCGCCATACCGATGCTCTGATAGAATTCTTCATTGTCCTCATAGGATGGAATTGCTAAGAAATCATACAATTCGGTGCGATTGTCAAAATATTGTTGAAATTTCTGCCAATTACCGCCGCTGTAAGCCACCATATTAATTAATTGGCTCAGTATAATTCCTGCTAAAATACCGCCAAATACCAAAAAATACTTTTGTGCATTTTCCTTCGTAAATATTTTTTTCTCTCCCGCCCATCTGCATAAACCCACCACACAGATGAGTGGCAATACCAAAATCAGCATTTCGGAACGAATCTGAAACGCCAGGGTTACAAGGAGAATACTCCCTATATGTTTTCGTAAAAACTTAATAGGAGAAGTCTCATTTTCTGCCGTAAAAAATAAAAAAGCCGCCGCTGCCGCAAGCAAAGCGCAGGTTACCGTATATTGGACAAATACCAGTTCCCGCAAAAACAATGAAATAATAATACCCATTTCTAAAATTAATACTGCGGCCTTTGTCAATCTTTTTTCAAAAAAGCCTAATAAACGATTGGTAATCAGATAAATACTAAGAAAATGACAAATACATAAAAATAACCCGTACCAGGGAATTCCCCCTGCCAAACGATAAAACAGGCTGAGTATAAAACTAAGGGGAAACAGCATCTGTATATTTCTTCCCTCCGGAGTCCCCGTATAAATCCCCGCAAGGATGTCTTTCATCACCACATCGTCATTTAAATCAAAATAGAAATCAAAGCATATCCCAATGATGGCACATAGAAAGACACTCAAGCCGAGAGCCCATATTTGATTTTCCCTTTTCTTTATCTCAGTCTTAAAATTCATGGTTTATTCCTTCATTTCCTTTTCCAAATAATCAATAAGGGGCTGTGCCAGAATTCTTCTTCCCGCCTCGTTAAAATGAAGCCCATCCAAAGTATATTCCTCTATATTCTGGGCTGTAATACCCGAATCATAGTACTGGTCTATAATATCCAGTCCATAATCCGCGGCGATTTGCTTTTCTAGCTCCACGAAATCCGGTAATATGCCACCGCCAAAATCCATCTCATTGCTGTCACCGATTTTTATATTATTTTCATCAGTAAAATAACAATATGCAGGTGTTACCAATACTATTTTTATATGGGGATACTCTTTTTGCAAGAGCTCAATGGTATATCTGGTCGCACCCCCGAAGGTTTCCATATTGTAAGGATTTAAGACATCGTCCAAGGTCGTGCCCGAATTGTAATCATTGGTTCCATGCTCTATAAATAAAATCTCAACCTGATTAAAATCCACCAGTGCAAGCTGTTCTAAGGAGGATTTAAAATAATCCAATTGAAATGCATTGCCTTTTATACCGTATTTCTGGACTGTAAAATCTCTGTAAGCAATGGCCTGGGCCAGATGACACATATTCAAATCATCCTCAAAAAATGTACTCCTGCCTTCCCGGTTGGTACAAGACATGCAGGTGCCGCCGAAGGCACCGTTAAAAACACGGATTCCTAATTCTTCTTCCATCATGGCAGGAATAGTGGGTGAGTAAGTTACATCACCGAATATACTGTCTCCCAGACATACTACAACAACGTCCCTTATGGGCGTTTTATTTATCCAAAGCACCATAAGTACTATGCCAAGCCCAAGCAGCAGGGCTGCTAAAAGCATTGCCGGCATCTTCTTTTTTAATTGCTTCATTGTTTGAAATTCTCCACAATCTTTGTAACCGCTTCTATTACATCCTCCACATCCTGATCCGACATGGCATAATAGAGGGGCAGGCTCATCATTTCTTCATAAAGCTTCTCGGCTTTTGGGCAAAGTCCCTTCCTATAACCCAATTCTTCATAATAGGGATGATAATATACCGGGATATAATGCACATTACAGCAAATATTTTCAGCTCCCATGGCTTCAAAGAATTTCTTCCGGTCAATGGTAAGCTTGTCCGGCTTAATACGTAAAATATATAAATGTCTGGTTGTATCCGATTCGGAAATTTCTTCCTGTACGGTTATCTCCGGTATCTCTAAAAATGCTTCATTATATCTTGCTACAATCTCTTTTCTTCTTTTCTGAAAAACTTCCAGCTTATCAAGCTGACTTATTAACAATGCTGCTTGAATATCCGTGAGGCGGTAATTTAAACCAAGGGCTACCTGCTCATAATACCAGGGACCTTCGCTTTCCTTTTCCATCCATTCGGTATTCCTTGTAATACCGTGCGCTCTGTATAATACCAGTTTCTTATAATATTCCTCATGATTGGTAAGAACCGCGCCTCCTTCTCCTCCCGTTACGGTTTTTACGGGATGGAAACTGAAGGTAGTCATATCCGCTATGGAGCCAACCGGTTTTCCCTTATATTTTGTTCCGATGGAATGTGCGGCGTCTTCTATGAGTACGGCACCTCTTTCTCTGCAAAGTCCGGTAAGTAAATCCAGCTCTGCTGCCTGACCTGTGAAATCAACCGCTACCACCGCTTTTGTTTTCTCCGTCATCTTTTCTGCCACAGATTTAGGATCAATATTATAGGTCCTTTCATTAATATCCGCAAAAACTGGTGTTGCATCGCAATATAATGCACAATTAGCAGATGCCGCAAAGGTAATGGGAGTAGTAATGACCTCATCCCCTTTTGCAACACCTGCCGCCTGACATGCAATATGAAGGGCTGCAGTACCGTTACTGACTACAACCGCATATTTTGCTCCCGTTAGTTTACAGAGCCGTTCCTCTAATTCCGTTATCTTCGGACCGCAGGTCAAATAATCTCCTTTCAATACCTCAACAACAGCCTCTATATCATTATCATCTATATACTGATGCCCGTAATATAATTTGCTTTCTCTGACCGGTTTACCGCCGTAAATAGCCAACTTTTCCATGATAACCTCTTTTCTAACATATAATAAAATGAATTATATCATAATAGCAGTTCTTCTGCCAAGCGGGCCGCTCCCCTGCCGTCTGTTATTTTTATTACGATATCCGAAAAAAGTCTGCGTTTTTCTTCTGATTGTGATAGCTTTCCCACTACTTCATCAATCTTATCCAGCACACCTACTCTGTCTTCCGGATAATAGCCGGCTCCCATATCAGCTTCCTCTGCTTCCATATAGGTTACCATTCTTCTCTGATTTTCCGCATAAGCAAAACAGATAAAGGGCGTTCCCACCGCACATAACTCATAAACCGTAGAACCCCCGGCTGTAATTGCGATATCACAATCCGCCATCAGCTCTGCCATATTTTCTACATTTCTATGAACGGTGATATTTTCATAACACTCCTTTAATTTTTGAAGCGCCTCGTAATTAGGGCTGAACGCACCGCTTACCACATGATACTGCATTTTTTTTAGTTTTTCATTTTTAAGCAGATGCTCTAATATTTTGCCCGCTATATTTTCATGGTCCCCGCCTCCCGTAGTGATTAATATACTTTTCGCTATGGGCCGAAACCTATGCTTCCTTTCCAAAAACTGAGGACGAATAGGAGCATACGCCGGACCCAATATAAGACATGGCAATTCTGCTCCGGCATTATCATACAGTCTCCTATATTCTTCCTTATTCGCATAAACATTATAATTAATAACCTTCCAAGCTGCGGGCCGGACCGTTTGTGCCATATCATCGAGGCAAGCTACTTTTGCTGCTCCCGCAAGCATCCGAATATAGGCTTCTCCGGCTATATAGCTGTCAACCAAAACCACCGGGCAGTCTTCCCTGCCTTCCCTTTTTGTCTCGCTTTTCAGTATACCGAGAACTTTTACCGCCTCTTGCTCTGAAAATGGCTCCTCTCCAAGAATGTATGTAAAATAGCCACGTTCTCTGGCCAGGGAAGCCGAATTGCTGTCAGAACAAAGTACTGATACCGCCTGCCTTTTTTTAACCTCGTCCGCAACCGTCAGACAACGCATCAGATGTCCCGCTCCGATTACGGCATTTCCATCTGCTCTGATAAAAAACATATCCGCTCCTTTACTTACAGCTCGACTAAGCTCCATGACATAGGTGTCCCCAATTTAGCATCCCTGACTACTTTTTTCCCTAAAATCTCTTCATAATGACAAGTATGAAGGCCACAGGCGGGACGTACTGATTTTAAATTATCCGGAGTAAATATATCTCCTGCCTTCATATCCTTAGCTATAAATAATGATCTTGAAAACTCCCTGCTTTTAACCTGTTTATCCGTGAGCTCATAAGTCACCCTGCCCATTGCTTTTTCTATGATTCGGATATGCTCCACCATTTCTTTAAATTCCAAGGGCTCCATGGAAAAGGCGGCATCTGCACCACCGTCTTCCCTGCGCAGCGTCAAATGCTTTTCTACAACCTTAGCCCCCAAAGCCACCCCTGCACCGGCCACGGCGCTTCCCATTGTATGATCTGACAGTCCAACAATACAGTCAAAGGTCTCTTTCATATTGGGTATGGTTCTTAAGTTAATATCTTCATATGGCGCCGGATATGCGGATGTGCATTTAAGCAGAATCACATTTTCATTTCCCTCTTCCTTGCATGTCCTAATTGCCAATTCTATATCTGCCATATGGGCTATTCCCGTAGACATAATAATGGGCTTCCCAAGCTTGGCTATTTTTTTGATAAAAGGAATATCATTTATTTCAAAAGATGCTACCTTATATGCGGGTATATCCATCTCCTCCAAAAAATCTATAGCTGTTAAATCAAATGGGGATGAAAAAAATATAAGCCCCAATTTCTCTGCTTCCTTTTGTAATTTAGGCTGCCACTCCCAAGGTGTATATGCCTTTTGATACAGCTCATAAAAAGTTGTACCGTCCCAGATGGTGCCTTGTGTAATTTGAAAACAATCATCATCACAATCCAATGTTATGGTATCGGGTGTATAGGTTTGTATTTTCACGGCATCCGCTCCCGCTTCCTTAGCCGCTCGCATAATTTCCACCGCTCTTTCAAAGTTCATCAAATGGTTTGCTGATACCTCCGCAATAATAAAGGCAGGTGCTTCTTCCGTAATGCTTCTTGTTCCGATTTTTATTTCCTTATTCATCTATACCTTCCCTTCGCCATCCGGCTGTTTTTACTCATCCTGTTTCTTACTCAATCTGAACTTCATCTCTGCAATTTCCCAATCCGTTTGGTTATCTATATCCTGTACTTCCATTTCGGATAGTATAAACGGCAGTATATTACCCAACATCAATTTCCGATTGCGCCTATATGCCTCTACCCTAAAGCAATAGAATTGTCCCACATCATGATAATGAGTTGTTAAATCCTGTGAGCGGCTATCCATATATTCCGGGCAGTTAAAAACCAGCCTTCCTTCCTCTACTATCATGGCGCGCTGGGGGGGATATGAAAATGCAACTACGGGAATCAAGGTATCCGCATCCGACTGCTCCAGCATCGTAAATGCTTTATTTAACTTTTCAGCCGTAACAAAAGGAGCCGTAGGATACAGGCAGCATGCCATTTCAAAGGACTCTCCTCTTTTTTCATACTCTTCCAATACCTCTAACAATACATCATTGGTGGATGCATAATCGTTTGCATTCTTGTCACTTCTTAGAAAAGGCACTACGGCACCGTATTTTTTTCCTATTTCTGCAATTTCTTCATCATCCGTAGAAATCATAATTTCATCAAAGAGCCCCGATTTCATTGCCGCTTCAATAGAATAGGCTATAATGGGTTTGCCGCAGAAGAATTTTACGTTTTTTTTAGGGATACGCTTACTGCCTCCTCTGGCAGTTATAATTGCAATTCTTTTCATAAAATCTCCTTTCTATCACATACCCTTTTTATAGGCATTTGCGAAACTTGCTTCCAAATGGGCTCTACTCCTCATATTACTTTGGAATGCCATCTTTTTCTATGGAGATGAGACCGTAAGGGGTTCCTAAAAGCAGGGAAGCCTTTGCTGAATATGCTTTTACACTTAGGGGCTCATTGGAATGGTTAGAAAAACCGGCTGACAAAGTATTATGAGGAGTAGAGTCCCTAAAAACGAGTTTCGCAATTACCTAACATACCCTTTTAACGCTTTCCCAAACTCTTTCTTAATCGTCTATACAAGCTCAACATATGATAATACAGATAAAATCCAGTTTCTGATTTCATAAGCAGGGCTATCATTCTTTTCTCTTCCTCACCTGTATATTCTTTATAATACTTATTGGAGGCAAAAGCAGGAAATTTAGAGCGTATTTCTCTCTTCATTTCTCTGATAAAGGCTATCCTTGTTTTTTTAACCCCTGATAAATAAGAAAATAGTGTATTGGTCAGATACAGTTCCGTATACCGATACTCGATTTCATCATAGTACTCCTGCAAAAAACCACGGTTCTCACATTCCCGATACAAAAGACCGGCCGCTTCCATCCTGTCCCTGCATTTAGCCACTGAGATATGATGTACCGTAGAAGTCTGATGTTGATAATAAAAATACATTGACTTTTCTACTTTTTCAAAACGTGTAAAATATAAAGACCACAGCGGTCCCGCACAATTATCCTCATAAAAAATACCCTCGGGAAAACTGAGTTTATTCTTCTTTATGACATCATGCTTATATATTTTAATTACCATACTGCCGGAACGCAAAAAAAGTTTTTTATGTTTTTCCTTGTTTAAAACACCGGTTTGCTCCAATGAGTTATTTTGTACGGTTCTTCCTGGAATCATGGTATGCTCTGTCACTAAATTATAATCACATCCTACCATATCGGCCCCTGTTTCTTCCGCCTTTGTAAGTAAGCTTTCATAAAAATCCGGAGTTACCCAGTCATCGCTGTCGATAAAACCGATCCATTCTCCCCGGGCTGTCTTCAAGCCTTCATTCTTAGCTCCGCCCTGCCGTTTATTCTTCTCATAATGGATTACCCTGAACGTTTGGGGATAAGTCCTTTCATACTCCCTGAGTATGGTTAGGGACTCATCCGTTGAAGCATCATCTACCGCTATGATCTCATAATCATGAATCGTTTGATTAAGCAGGGAATCCATACAGAAATTTAATTTATTATCCGCCGCCATATTATATACAGGTACTATAATACTTAACCGCATATATTACCTCACTTTTCTATACGTTCTAAAACAGCTTTTCCGTCTTCCACACGATACACCATATCGCATTTCTCTATGGTCTGCAGCCGGTGTGCAATAATAATCAAGGTCTTTCTTCCATGTAATCTGTTGATGGAGTCCATAATAGCTGCTTCCGTATCATTATCAAGTGCGGAGGTTGCCTCATCTAAAATGAGTACTTCCGGATCCTCATACAAGGCGCGGGCAATCCCGATACGTTGCCTTTGTCCCCCGGACAAACGAATACCGCGTTCCCCGATTCCCGTTTCAAGTCCTTCCGGCAATGTCTTAATAAACTCATCTAATTGTGCTTCCTTTAAGACCTCCCACAATCTGTTTTCATCTATTTTATCATCCGGCACACCGAATGCCACATTATGCCTGATGGTGTCATCCAGCATAAAAATCATCTGGGGGATGTATCCTATATTTTTCAGCCATGCCCGATAGTTTTCTTTTACATCAATATCATCCGCATAAATATGTCCTGTTTTGACCTCCAAAAGCCCCAATAAAATATCCACTATAGTGGTTTTTCCGGCGCCCGAAGTTCCTACAATCCCTACCGCCGCTCCTACGGGTATTTCCATATCCGCATGATCCAAAACCAGTTTATCCGAATTGGGATAGGAATAGGTGATATCCTTTAACCGTATGGACCGGTGTACGGGCAGCTTAGTTTCTGCCTCCGATGCAAAAGACATATCAATATTTTCACCGCTGATTTCATCCTGCAAATTATCACTGACACCCATAAAAAACGGTTCGAAATAGGATATGGAATTTATCTGATTATTAATTCTGTTGACACAGGGCAATAAAATAAGGGCTGCAGCAGCAAATGCCGCCAATGTCTGTATCATGAGATTGGAATCTCTTCCCGACAGCATCATAACCAAAAGATATCCTATCATGCAGATAATACATATGGTTTCAATGAATAGCTTGGGAATATTATTATACAGGCTATATTTTTGCACCGCATCCACATAGCCCTTTCCGCATTTTACATATTCAGATACAAAATACTGCTCTTTTCCTGCAATTTTTACTTCCTTGATTCCCTGTACCGTCTGAGAAATCCATTTAAACAAGCCGCTGTAATAATTCTGATTGTCCTCACCAGCCTTATGCATAATGGGCTTTAATATTTTCTTGATGATCCAGAGCAGCAAAAGCAAGGCACCCGCCAATAAAATTGTCATGGCGGCATCTAAAGACAGACAATAAACCACTAAAAATATAAATACAATACCATCCGATATCAACTGCAGGATAGCAAGGATAAGAGCATACATATTATTAACATCCGATGTGATGCTGCGCTGTACCACAGCAGTATCCGCATTCAGATAATATTCATATCCTCTGCGCAGATAGTTTTTCATCATTCGTTCGGAGGTTCTGAACTGGTTTGAGTATACAAATGCATACATCTTTTTCTGCTGCCAATATAAAAATAGGTTTTTTACGATAAAGATTGCAATGAGGGAGCACATAATTATGACGGTAAAACGCATTTGGGAACCTCCGCCCAGCCATCTGTAGAGAGACCCAACCAGCTTGTTTGTTTCAATAGCATTGGCATCCATCACCACACCCACTACAGGTACAATCATTCCTACTCCTGCCACCTGCAAGCCTGCACCCATGACCATCATGACCACAAGCCATCCCATATCTCTTTTTTGTTTGCGATCTAATAAAACCCTTAATTTTTTAAATATATTTTTCATTTTGCTCCTTACCGGCCGTTCTATTATATCTGCTCGTTTTGTCTGTGAATCAGCGGGTCCTCATATTGATCCATAAAGTCGGCACCCAGCCTCACCGTTTCCTCGGCAAACTGTATGGCTTTTATTTCCGTCAATACGGCTACTGCTTTTTTAAATACAAGCCCGGGGAAAAAATTCAGCATCTCCATGGGAATCGTGGCATCAAATTGAGGATATGCAGAAAACAGCTTGCGGTAATCCAGCTCGTCCCTGGGATGGGGTTTAATAAAGATAGTACCTTCCTTCTCATACATTTTAATAATATCCCTGAAAATTTGCTCCCGGATTTCCAATGTACACAGAGGATCCGTCAAAATAAGTATTTTATCTCCTATCCGATTGCTTTCTTCTATTTGTTTTTGTAAAAGCTTCCGGTCCCGGATAAATGCCTGTAATATCAATTCCTTGTCCTCCCCGGTCAGGCGCTCCACAAGCTCTTGCCGGGATTGCTCAATGTATTTATGGCATTTATATTTGAGCAGTGAGATATCATTAACCTCCATATCAATACAATACTTCCCATAACCGTTCTGCACAAAAATCAGATTCAATTTTTCAGACATAAATGCCTTTACCCCAAACATGCCTCTGTTGTCATAGCGGGCTGCATCAAAATTTTTCAAACAATTTAATCCATCCTCCAACGCATGGTATTTGATTTTGTTCTGATTAAGGTAATAGCCCACGGGGTCGGAGTCACAGTACACATAAATGTCTTGATATTCTCTGAAATTCACCGGGATAAAGGGTGCCTCCAGCTTGGCATAGAGCTTCGTGAATTTTATACGGTTCCACATATTAAAAAAGATATTACCCCTATCCTTCTTATACTTGGCAAGCTCCGGGAAAAAGTCATCCCTTTTTTCGTCAAACTCTATGATTTCCTCAAAGAGTCCGGTCGATTTTACCCTTTCCTTTAAATTTTCAAAATCATTGGACAATTTACTTAAAACAAGCGTGGCTTGTCCCTGCTTTTCCTTGGGTAGATTTAATTCCTTTAAAAAAGTCACATATACATGATAATAGGTATGGCATACATAAATTCGTTCTTTCATTATAGACAACTCTTCCTGTTTTTACAATTATTGTTTCTGCATCCGTCTCTCGTGTAATTTTCTTGCTTTTCTTGGCATAATACCCATTACCAATAAATATAACTTGGTTTTTCCGGATAAGTACCGGGAAGTAAGCGCCGTCCCCATATGGGACCGGATAAAGCTTACACATTCCCTATATCGGGTATTGCTTTTTACCATCTGTGAAATAGGTATATGCAATAAATAATCCAGACGCTGATAAAGTCCGAACCGAATGGCTATCCGCTTTAGTGTCGGGTATTCTTTCTCCACCAAAGAAAGCACCATATCCGCATTATCCACATTGTCTCCATATACCCGTGAAAAATCTTCCCTGCTCTCTTTTCTGGTATTACTGCCCATCCGGTAACATACATGATAGCCGTATCCCGGTAGGGAATCAATATAATTGATTTTAGAAAGCATTTTAACCCATAGGTGAAAGTCTTCGTTTAGCACACCCTCCGGAAACCGTTCCGATTCAAATAATTCCTTATCAACCAACTTGGTACAAAAGGAGCAATCTCCTTTATGGAGTAAAAGTTCTTTTAAAAATTCTTCTTTACTATATCGGGTAAGCTCTGATGGGGGAATACAGATGGGGGGCAGCATATTTCCCGATTCCTCTATTTCATCCCTGCCGATCTGAACCATTTGTCCCTTGCAATCAATCATTACCTTCAGCAATCTTTCATACATATCAGGTTCGATATAATCATCACTGTCCACAAATCCCAGATATTTCCCCTTTGCATTGGAAATCCCAAGGTTTCTGGCAGAAGAGGAGCCTCCGTTTTCCTTGTGAAAAACCTTTATTCTATCATCTGATGCCCCCAGACTGTCACATAGCTTACCCGTCCCATCCGTTGAGCCGTCATCCACCAAAAGGATTTCCAGATTACTATAGGTCTGCCCACAAATTGATTTTACACAACGGGGCAGATATTCCATTATATTATAAACAGGTACAATCACACTGATTAATGGCTGTTCCATTTCATCCTTCTCCTTTCTTTAGGCATTTTCGAAACTTGTTATAGGGGGCTCTACTCTCCATAATACTTTGGAATGCCATCTTTTTCTATGGAGATGAGAAGG
>CAZJAS010000049.1:0-14050 GCA_964544135.1 uncultured Clostridium sp.
AATGAAAATGCGACCAGCAAGTGGCCGCATCATCTACTTACTGCTGATAAAATTGCTCCAACAATCCTTCCGTAAGAACATCAGCCAATTCCATGAGCTGATTCTCATTCTCATCAAACAGTCTGATTGCTTCTCCATACTCACCGCTCAGTGATGCCATCATCTGACGCTTTAGCATATCAAGATGTCTTAGCAGCATCTGCAGTATTTCATCATAATTATATTCTGAATTGGCATTGCTTAATAGCCTGGCTATTCTTTCTGCATTTTGATTCCATTGACTGTCCAGTTGGTCAGCCCGCTGATTATCATTGTCACGCACTGCTGCCATGAGTTCTCCCCCAATTTGTATATGCTCCACAAGCAGCTGGGTAAGCTGGTTTACCATGGACTGGGAATAGAATTTATCAAATACAGCGGCAATATCCTCGGGTGTCTGCATCAGACGCGCCTGCACATCCTCCAAATCATCCAATGAATGATACAGACTGTTCATATAAATCATGGTCCAAAAAGCATGCTGGGTCCATGCCTGCCTCATATCATTACTTAAGTCAACTTCATCTTGCTGTACATTATTATTATTGTCTTGTGCCACACAAATATTTAAGCGGGTACCTGCCTGTAAATTATAAGGGTTGATTCCCGGGTTTCGCATAATGATATCGGGAACGGTTGTCTGGTAACGTTGTGCCAGCCGGTAAAAGGTATCGGCGGGCTGAACTACATGAACGATTGTTTTACAAAAAGCCATATTCAGTTTTCTCCAAGCCTATATTACTCTAACATATGCAAAATAGGCAGTCTACTGTTCCGGCCAAAGCTTCCTTCTAACTATGGTAATCAAACTTAAAATTACTTCAGGCTCCTAATAAAACGCATGAATGCTTCACGCCCTTTTGAATCGCATTTATAAACTCCCGCATCCTTAAGCACCTCTAAAAACACCAATCCGATTTCCTTCTCTATAATAGAATCAATATGAAAAGCATCAACACAATCATATCCGGGCAAAAACTTCTCCACCCAATCCGCATGCTTCTTTAAGCTCTCGTCCGCACTGATATCCATACCGGCAAGAATAGCTTTTTTCAATTCTGCCATTTCTTCTTTTAATCGGGCAGGCAGGACTGCCAGTCCCATGACCTCTATCAATCCGATATTCTCTTTTTTGATATGGTGCAGTTCTTTATGAGGATGATATAATCCCAAAGGGTGCTCTTGGGTCGTTATATTATTTCTCAGTACCAAATCCAATTCAAATTGATCGCCGCGCTTTCTTGCAATGGGCGTAATGGTATTATGGGGTTCTCCTTTTGTCTCGGCATAAATAAATGCTTCCTCATCTGTATATCTTCGCCAATGCTTTAAAATCAAATCACCCAGCTCTATGATGCTTTGGGTATCCTCTCCCCGCAAGCGGATCACAGACATGGGCCATTTTACAATGCCGGCTTCCACTTGGGGATATCCTGTTACGGTAAAGCTTCTTTCCAACGGCGCTTTTGCCATAGCAAAGTCATAGCAGCCGCCTTGAAAATGATCATGGCTTAAGATAGAGCCGCCTACAATTGGCAAATCCGCATTCGATCCCACAAAGTAATGGGGGAATAGCTTTACAAAATCAAAGAGCTTACTAAAAGTGGCACCCTCTATTTTCATGGGAATATGCTCACTGTTAAACACAATACAATGCTCATTATAATATACATAGGGTGAATACTGAAACCCCCATCCGCCCTCATTGATTGTAACGGGAATAATCCTGTGGTTTTGCCTGGCAGGATGGTTTATCCTACCGGCATAGCCTTCATTTTCCCTGCATAATAAACATTTGGGATACCCGGATTGCTTCGCATTTTTAGCTGCCGCTATGGCCTTGGGGTCCTTTTCGGGCTTGGATAGATTGATGGTAATGTCCAAATCCCCATATTCGGTAGCCGTCACCCATTTCATATCCTTGGCAATTCGATATCTGCGGATATAATCCGAATCCCTGGCAAATTTATAATAATAATCAGTAGATGCTTTAGGGTCCTTCTGATATAGATTCCAAAACTTTGTAATTACCTCACTGGGTCTGGGTAATAAAAGCCCCATTATCTTTGTATCAAATAAATCCCTATAAACCACACTGCCTCCCGGAATAAATCCCTTCTCCCGGGCAAAATCCAGCATGGAAGAAAGAATCTGTTCCAATCCTCTTTCCTCTGTTGAGACACTCGTGTCATACTCCTCCGGCTCCTCCAAGCCAAAAAGAGCAAGCAGACTGTTTATGGTATATATTTCATCCTCCCTTGTCAACAGGCCCGTATGAATTCCATACTTTACTAAATCAATAATATCCTTTTGTATCATGATTCTCCTCTGTTTCCTTCATTATATTATAGCTCTATTATAATACAACAGGGCCTCCGCCGATTTCCACCACATAAAAATCTGCCTCATATCCTATTTTATCCAGATAGGCTTTACCGCATTGTTCAATGAAGGTATCGATAGCGTTATTTTTTACAATACTTACCGTACACCCTCCAAAGCCTGCACCCGTCATGCGGGATCCGATTACCCCTTCTATCTGCCATGCCGCTTCCGCAAGGGTATCCAGCTCTATGCCGGTCACCTCATAATCATCCCGAAGGGAGATATGGGATTCCTTCATCAGTTCACCGAAGAAGGTAATATTATTATTTTTTAATGCTTCCACCGCTTTTATGGTACGCTGGTTCTCATAAACGGCATGTCTTGCCCTTTTTATGCGAACCGGACTTTGAATCACTCTTGCCAGCTCTTCAAACTGAACTTCCTTTAAATCACCCAAACTCTTAATGTCTGCAAACTTTTGAATTTCTTCTAAGGCTTCCTCGCACTCGCTTCTGCGTTCATTGTACTTGGAGTCCCCCAGTCCTCTTTTTTTATTGGAACAGGCGATTACAATTTTAGCATCCTCTAATTTAACCGGTGCATATTCATAGGACAAATCAGCGGTATCCAAGAAGATTGCATGTCCCGCTTTTCCCATAGCAATGGCAAACTGATCCATGATACCGCAATTAACGCCATTATATTGATTCTCAGAATACTGACCGATAAGCGCTAATTCCTGATTACTTACAGTAAAACCAAATAGATCCCTTAAAATAAAGCCCGTCAACACCTCAACCGATGCGGAAGAAGAAAGTCCTGAGCCATTTGGTATATTACCGTTTAAGAGCAAGTCCATTCCGCAGGGTAAATGCATGCCCCTTCCCTCAAATGCCCAAATAACTCCCTTGGGATAATTTGTCCAGTCCGCTTCTTTATAGGGCTTTAAATCCTCTAGGGATGATTCTATCAATCCCAAATCTTCAAAATTCATGGAATAAAACAGGAGTTTATTGTCATTCCTCTTACGAGCCACCCCATAGGTTCCGATTGTAAGGGCACAGGGAAATACATGACCTCCGTTATAATCCGTATGCTCACCGATTAAATTCACACGTCCCGGTGCAAAATATACCTTCGTTCCAACAACGTCTCCGAATACTTTTTCAAATTTTTCCAATACTAAATTTTTCATTTTCAAATCATACCTCCCTTTCCTAAAAACCTGCTATATCTTCATTATATTAGAATTTTAGTCGATTTCTATATCATTTTGTTCTTTTTACCAGTTAAAATGTTCAATTTTCGTTTTTATATTTACTTTAAGTCAAAATTGTCTTAAAATTTAATTGACATATGTTTCTTCTCATTATATAGTTTTTACAAGCAGGAATAAAAGCTAACTACAGATGTTTTGTATTTATACAAACTATTATGGAAAAATCCAGCATAGGAGTTTTAAAATGATTAATTATCATACGCATTCTTATCAGGAAACAAATCTATCGCCCATAGGACATCGCATTGTAAAATCAGCTTTAGGGGTTTTCTTGTGCTTAGTCATCTATTTATTGCGGGGTAAACAAGGCATGCCCCTATATTCTGCACTGGCTCTACTATGGTGCATTCATACTTATACCAAAAACACAGTCAAGCATGCACTGCGTCGCGCTGCCGGAACTTGTCTTGGTGCTTTTTATGGTTTGTCATTTTTATTATTGGATATCGATTATCTGCCTAAGGATAACTTTATCTTTCAGTGTTTAATTATTTCAATTTTTATTATTCCCATTGTTTACGTTGCCATTTTAACTACCACTAAATTTTCCACTGTTTTTTCTATTGTGGTATATCTAAGCATTGTACTATCAAATTTGGGTGATGCCAATCCCTATCTATTTGTATTGTACCGCATACTTGATATCCTGATTGGAATCCTGTTGGCATTATTATTGCATTATATTAAGATACCCCGTAAAAAACGCTTGGATACTCTCTTTGCAACAGAGCTTCATAATACTCTGCTCAATTATGATGATACCATAACTCCTTACGGAAAAGTTGAACTCAACCATTTGCTTAAGAGCGGTATGAATCTCACCATATCTACCGTGCGTTCACCCGCTGCCATACATGAATCATTAAAGGACATCCATTTAAAACTGCCCTCCATCGTTATGGACGGTGCTGCTGTTTATGATACCACTAAAAATCAGTATGACAAAATTTATTCCATAGCTGCTTTGGAAGCACAGGAAATATATAACTATATCCTTAAACATAATTATCATGTATTTACAAATATCATAATTGAAAATCTTCTCATTACATTATACGGAGATTTTGTAAATGAAACAGAACAGAAGGAATATAATAAGCTAAGTATCTCTCCGTACCGGAATTATGTACATAAGCCCCTGCCTCCTACCCAAGATGCGGTATGCTTTACGGTTTTAGATACTAATAATCGGATTTCATCCCTTTATGAATTATTAGAGCAAAAAAAATGGACGGAAGAATACAAGATTTTGCATTATCCGTCCGATGACTATAAAAATCATTCCTATCTTAAAATTTACCACAAGGATGCCAGTCAGCAGAGTATGATACAATATCTGCAAGAAAGGCTTTCACTTACAGAGATTGAATATTTTGACGGTGACAGTATGGTATATAATTACGGAGGCCTCTACAATCACGGAGATAAGATAATAAAGCTCATAAGCAAAAGTTTTGCTCCGCCCATATGGCATTCTGTAAACAAGAATAAATAATGTTAGGAATTAAGTGTTTGTCCTGCCAGAAATAAGATCTTCTATTTCCTTAAGCTGCTCCTTATTTTGTCTTCCTCCTGCTTCCCTTGCCTGTTTACGGTATGAGGAGGGAGACATATCATACATTCCACGAAAGGCTTTGGTGAAATTCAGAGCGTCCCCATAACCGCAGGAAAAAGCAATGCTCTCTATGGAATAATCTGTTGACTCCAATAATTCCCTAGCCTTAATAATCCGGCAAGCCGTTAAAAATTGCTGAGGCGATATACCAAGAGTCTCCCGAAACAGCGTATAAAGATAGCTTCTATTAATACAAACATAATCCGCTATATCCTTCACCATGATGGGGTTACAATAATTGCTTTGGATAAAGGAAACCGCCTTCTGCACATATGTGCTGGTTCTGTCGGTTTCATTTTTATCCACAATATCTATGCCGGATGCAATGATTGACAAGAAAACCGACAAAAGCCCGTTCCTTCTTAAGTCATTTGCCATACCGAAGGTATTGTGCTCCATCATATCTCTTACCGTCTCATAAAGCTCTTCCCCAAATTCACTCTTAAAAACAGGATGTCTGCGATCCAAACCCATGGACTGCAGATAATGTTCGGACTCACTGCCACCAAAGCCCACCCACACATAGGTCCATGGGTCTACTTTATCTGCTTGATAAAAAGCAAGCTCCTCCGGCCATATTAAAAACCCATACCCGGCGTCAAGACGGTATTCCTTTTCGCCAAACCGGAATAATCCCTTTCCGCTCAATACAAAATGAATCAGAAAATGAGGCTTGGTTGCAGGTCCAAAGCTATGCATCGGTCCGGTACGAGAGCAGCCGCAGCAGTTTACATACAGGCTTCCTCTTCTTTCATTTTTAAAATCTAATTTATAAGCATTTTCCATATTTAAATTTCTTTCCTCATAAGAATTCATATTAGCTGTTACTCATAATCATAAAAACCGTCTTCATCAAACCGAACACCAAACAGGGTGCTGTATTCGTTAATCCTTTGTAATATTCTTATGTATTCTTCATCCTTTGCCGGTGTGGGACAATAATCATTCCGGTTAGGCAGGGAACTCACGGAGCAGGGAATCACCTGCGCCACCATATCCTCCTGCTTTTGTCCATCAATAAAAGTAAAGGTCTGGCTAAAAATCATGGTATCTTTATCCGCCGGATTACGATTGGCCCCGAAACAGAAATTACCCAAGCTATACACAATAAATTTGCCTTCATAGACATCTACCCCCTGAAGCACATGGGGATGTGAGCCCAATACCAAATCCGCTCCCCAATCGATACATTTTCTGCCCAGCTCCTCCTGATAATCCTCCGGGTAATGTTCCCTCTCAATCCCCCAATGGCAGCAGGCAATAATCAAATCCACCTCTTCTTCTGTTTTGAGCTTATTAATACCCTCCTGCAGATACTTTTCCACAGCCTTATGCTGGCTTGCCTCATTGACCGATACAAATCCAATCCTAATACCCTTTACTTCATAAACGCCCACTATATTATCATATGCATATGCAATCCCGTTTTCTTCAAAGATATCCACCGTATCCCGGCTTCCCCCGGCAAGATAATCCAATCTATGGTTGTTGCCAAAGCTGACCGCTTCTATGCTGCCTTCCGTAAGAATCCCAACATATTCGGGCGGTCCCTTCATATTATAGTCCTTCACCTGCACCTCTTCGGATAAAGTGAGTACACCCTCGAAATTTACAATGGTCATATCATCCGCCGCAAAAATATCCAAAACATTTTTAAAAAAATATTCATTACTTTCTCTTACATAGGTCTGATCGAAAGAATTGGTATATTCCTGCCCTTTGTAATTACCCAACGTAACATCGCCGGCAGCGGAAATTGTAATTGTGACAATATCGTCATTTGCTTCGGTTTCAACAATCTGTTCGATTTGATTTATCACAATGTCCGTATTTCCCGTCTCTATGCCGTTATCTCCATTATATTCCTCATGATAGGTATTTTCCGAACCGATTCCCGGCTTTTTGCCGCCCGGTACCTCCGCTTGGGCATTATCTCCGCATCCCCCTAGCAGGCATGCCGCAAGAATACCAACTGCAATTGTTTTGTTTCTTATTCTTTTATTCATAAGCTTCCCCCAAAAACAATCCGCACTAATAATTAACATCCAACCGTATGATTAAAGCCTTTTGAGTACGGGAACATACATAATCAGCGTAAACAGCATCCCGGCACCACAAACCAGAATCAATGTATTTACCGTTTGTAGAGGCAGGGAAGGAAATAGCAGCAAAATAAACACTACCAAAAACTGTAATGCCGTACAAACCTTTCCAAACCACATAGCGCCGTCAAGCTTTTTTCCGTCCTTTAGCTTTATATATCCCATGACTGCCATAAAGCCTTCCTTCAGCAACATAATACCCACAATGAGCAGCATCAGAGGATATCTAAATACCAGACAAATGGCAATCGCCGCATGCGTCATCTTATCTGCAACAGGATCAATGAATTTTCCAAGCTCCGTAATCATATTACATTTTCTGGCCACTAATCCATCTAAAAAATCGGTTACAGCGGACAATAGAACAACACCAGCGGTTAATTGATAATCTCTGTCTGTCTTCGCAGTAAAAAATAAATAACAAAATACCGGAATTAATAGTATCCTAAAATACCCCATGATATTCGGAATCGATAAAAATTCCTTCTTACTAAAGCGCATCTGCTTTTTTATATCCATAACTGCCTCCTTGAATATGGTATCCGAATGACTGATTGCCGATACCAATCATAATATGGTACTATATACTGTAACATTATCTATTTAAAAATACTATTATGAAAGTATGTTTTTTTATAAAAAGGGAGAATAACTAATAGAAAGGGAGGTGCAAAATGACAAAGCATATAAAAATATTAATTGTAGATGACGATCCGGAAATTCGTGAGGTCATCCGTATTTTACTGGAAAGCGAAGGCTATGGGATTGTAGAAGCAAATTCCGGCTTAAAGGCAGTGGAAATTATGGATGATACCATTGATTTAATTATTATGGATATCATGATGCCGGGCATGTCAGGTATCTTAGCTTGCGAAGCCATCCGCAAAAATTATTTTACACCGGTTCTTTTTTTAACCGCAAAATCCTCGGATATGGATAAGATACTCGGATTTTCTTCCGGCGGAGATGATTATCTGGTAAAGCCTTTCTCCTATACAGAATTGCTCTCCCGTGTCAAAGCCCTGCTACGCCGGTGCTATCAATATAACGGCCAATCAAAAACAGAAGAAAAGCAAATCCTATATCTTCATGATTTGCTGATTGATTTGGATAAAAAATGTGTTCTGAGAGGCGATCAGGAGATTGTACTGACCGAGATTGAATATCAGATACTGGTATTGCTCGCCTCTAACAGACAAAAGATCTTCTCTGCTCAAAATGTTTATGAAAGTGTTTGGAAGGAACCCTATTTATCCTCATCTAACAATACCGTTACTGTACACATAAGAAATCTGAGAAAGAAACTGGAACCGGATTCTCAGGATTCCAATTATATCCAAAACGTCTGGGGGCGTGGTTACCGTGTGGTATAAATGCAAACAATTTATTAAAAGCCATTTATTGATTAAACTAGCTCTTACTGTTACGATTTTGCTGTCAACTGCTTTCTTCTTGATCGCACCTATCCAAAACGGCATCTATAGGCTTTTGGATTATCACTATTATACACTCGGCAATCTGGCGCAAATTGAAAACCAAAATATAATTGCCTTTCAGAACTATATTGCAGAAAACAAGATTGAAAGTGATGATATGAGTGCCATCTACGAGTGGAACCAGGATAATTCGGACATTTCCCTTATCCTTACAGATGATACCTATATCCGTTATTATTCCTACCGAAATATGAGCAGTCTATTAGATACTCTTTCCGATTACAATAACTCCTATGTAACAAAGGAGCTGATCAGTAATCATACCGAGCTTTCTAATCTGTATTTTGATAAAATTATGTTTGCTAACGGTAAGATTTTATTTGCCTCAATAGAATATCTTGGGCATTATAAATATTATGTAGGTGCCTATTACCTTAGTTTGATTATTTGTTTTTTGCTTTTTTTACTTCCCTTCTTTTTTTTGATAAGAAGCAAAACCAGCTATATCAAGCAGCTTGCCGGAGAGCTTCATATTTTAGAAGGAGGAAATCTGGAATATACGATTACAGAAAAAGGCAGTGATGAGCTTTATCAGCTTTCTCATGGTATCAATGAAATGCGGCTGTCCATTCTGCAAAAACAGAATCAGTCCGTTGAAAACCAAAACGCCAACCATAAGCTGGTGACTTCACTTTCTCATGACCTCAGAACTCCTCTTACCTCTCTGATCGGTTATCTGGAAATAATGAAGCTGCAAAAGTATAAGGACCATAAGCAACTTCAGGATTTTATACAAAAATCACAGGAAAAAGCTTTTTTAATGAAAGAAATGTCTGACAAGCTGTTTGAATATTTTTTGGTTTCCCAACAGGTTTCTGAAGAATACCGTATGGTAAATATCCCGGCAGCAGATTTGGTCTCAGGTCTTGTAGACAATCAAATTTTTGATTTGGAAAACCATGGTTTTACCATAAATGCTCCTTTATCTCCCAAGCAATATACGGGCTATTGCCGGATTGATGTGGAATTCATGCAGCGGGTATTAGATAATATCCTTAGCAATATCCGCAAATATGCAAATCCGCTATTGCCGATTTATATCAATGTGCTGGAAGAAAACGGCTTCTTTATCCTTCGATTTGAAAACGGTATCCTTGAGAACGGCATCCTTGCGGAAAGCACAGGGGTAGGGCTAAAAACCTGTGAAAAAATCATGCAGGAGCACCGTGGCGCATTAAAAACAAGGATGGAGGGAAACTCCTTCATTACTAAGCTTATTTTACCGATTAAAAATAAAATCAGGTAATTTCCAGAGCCTGATCGGCGGCAATCACCGCACCTATGGCTGTGGCATAATCAGAATACTGAGGTATGCTGATTTCCACATCCCATAAGCTTTTGAATGCTGCTATGATTTGCCTGCATTCAAAAAATTTCGTTAAACCGCCAATCAAAATATAATCCTTTATATCCGTATGACTGGATGCCAAAATAGCGGATTGACAGATATTTTGGATTACCATATGCACAATCCCCGCAGCAATATCCTCCGGCTTTGATTGAGAGTCCGCTTTACCAAAATTAGAAGCTGTTACATCAAAATTTAATCCGGGAAGCTTTTCTTTGGCTAAATCACCGATTTGTAAATCTATTTTAGACACATCTCCTTTACTTGATAATTCTGCAATTTCATTAATATCAGCCGTATTGAGCATAATGGAAGAAAGTCCGCAAATGGTGCCTCCACCCAGCCCCACACCTCCCAAATGCTTTATGTTTGATTTTGATACCTGTAAAAAAAAGCTTCCCGTACCCATACTGACAACGATAATTTCTTTTTTATCCGTCAAGTAATACGCTCCCGTACCGGTTGCTATAAACTCATCTATCTTAAAGGTGGGACAACCGTAAACCGGTTTATCCACATACTTGCTTCCTACGCCTGTTACATATACACCCTCTACATCAGCAAGCTCTAAGCTGTTTTCATATAAGTACTGCCCGAATGCACCGTATAGAGATGCCATCTGGCTATCCGCCCTGACAAACATAGGCTCCAACATTCTTTCATTTTCAAATGCTACAATTTTAGTAGTGCTGCTTCCGATGTCAATTCCTATTCTAATGTTCATAGTAAACTCCTTTATCCATTAAATAATCAGTTTATATTATAACATTTAAACCTTACTATGTATACAAAATTTCGCTCTTTCATTTTTGCTTTTACCCCCTTCCTGTTTGGCCATAAAGATAATGTTAAGATTTTTAAAATGTATTGTTTTTAGAACAATATGAATCTTGTTATTTGAAATTAATGGATGTAAAATGGCTTCGGTGCAAAAAATTATTAATTTACACCTAATAAAAGTAAGTCACTTTATGAAAAGAGGTAGTAAAAATGACAGCACAAATCTTAGCAGCTCTCATCTTTCTGTCCATGTTTATTCTAATCATCACAGAAATTTGGGAAAGGCATATTATTACGCTGGCCTGTGGCATCCTGACAGTTATCTTGGTATTCGGGTTGTCCATGCATAGTATGAGCGCAATAATCGCAACCTTGAACTTACACAGTATCTTTACCGTTGATTTCTGGTATCATGCGGGTGAAGGGGCTGAAGCCTCCGGCGGCATCAACTGGGAGACCATTCTTTTTATTCTTGGTATGATGATCATGGTGGAGGGAATGGCTCGTTTCGGCTTTTTCCGCTGGCTTTGTATGAGAATTGCAAAAACAGTGAAATATAAGGTGATTCCCATTTTCATCACCTTTATGCTCCTATCCACCATACTGGCCATGTTTATTGACAGCATTACCGTAATCCTTTTTCTGGCAGCGGTCACAATCGAGCTGTCCCAGCTTCTAAAGTTTAATCCCATTCCTATGATTCTATCGGAAATTTTCTGTGCGAACCTGGGAGGCTCCGCAACCATGTGCGGAGATCCGCCTAATATAATTATCGGAACATCACTAAATTTATCCTTTATTGATTTTATTACGAATACAGGACTCATTGCGGGAATTTCTTTAGTTGCGGTTATATTATATTTTTATTTTATCTTCCGAAAGGAGCTTAAAAAAAGTGCCGCTGAGGTTGCAGCACCGGACTCCTATCCAAGTCCCCAAGAAGCCATTACAAATAAGGGCGGATTTATCATCAGTTGCATTATATTCCTCTGCGCCATTGTTTTATTGGTGACACATGCGCAAACCGGCTTAACGGTTTCGGCCATCGGCGTATTTATTGGCATCATTACATTGATTACATCGGGCAAAGCTGCTTTACTACTCTTGAAAAAAATTGATTATAAGACTATACTATTCTTTATAGGACTCTTTGTTGTAGTCGGCGGTTTGGAGCAGACCGGTGTACTGGGCGTCTTGGCAGACTTTATAGAAAAAATCAGCGGTGGCAATGCTATGCTGATGATGGCAATTATACTCTGGCTGTCGGCTGTAATCAGTGCATTTGTAGATAATATACCCTTTGCAGCAACAATGATTCCGGTTATCAAAAATATTGCCTTAACGCAGGGTGTCAATCTATCCGTGCTAGCATGGGCACTTGCCATGGGAACCGATATCGGAGGAAGCGCTACACCAATCGGTGCTTCTGCCAATGTTGTAGGAATTGCTACGGCAGCCAGGGAAGGCCATATTATTAAATGGGGCAAATATTGTAAAGCTATGGTTCCTGCTACCTTAATGGTAGTCTTACTATCGATGTTAGTGATGTATCTCAGGTACTTTTAAGAAAAGAGGCGGCATATGAGTAATCAACTGATTATATCAATCGGGCGTGAATTCGGAAGCGGCGGACATGAAATAGCCCAAAAGCTGGCAGATCAATACAATCTGCCTTTGTATGACCATAATTTATTAGAAGAAATTGCGCGTGCGCGAAATATTGACAGCAAGGACTTAGAAGAATTTGACGAAATAAAGAAAAATAAGCTTTTATCCAGAACAGTCCGCGGACTAAGTAACTCTCCGGAACAAAATATTGCATTCCTTCAATTTGAGTACTTAAAAAGAAAAGCCGATGCAGGCGAATCCTTTGTTGTGGTAGGCCGCTGTTCGGAATCACTGTTAAGTCAATATAATGGATTTATTTCCATCTTTATTTTGGGGGATACGGAGAAGAAAGTAAAAAGGATTATGAACCTCTATCACCTCTCCGAACCTAAGGCTAAAAAGCTGGCCCGGGAGAAGGACCGGATAAGAAAGCAATACCACAATAGTTATTGCAGCAGAAAATGGGGCGATTCCAAAAATTATAATATATCCATCAACAGCAGCAAGCTTTCCATAGATGAAACCGTAAAGATATTATCTCTTTATATCGATGCACGTAAAGCATAATATAAAAAATATTGCCGAAACTCTTGACAACTACAATTGTTTTGGGTAATATAATGAATGTTGATTCGGAACATTCATTTGCGGGTGTAGTTCAATGGTAGAACACTAGCCTTCCAAGCTAGATACGTGGGTTCGATTCCCATCACCCGCTTTTTGTAACTTAGGAAGCCTTTATAGACAAAGGCTTCTTATTTTTTTATCTCTTTTTACGTCAATCATGTATTGACATTTGAAGTCTATTGCTATAGACTATAATCAAGTCTAGTTGAATAGACCAAGGGAAAGGAGAACTATTTTGGATATTTATAAACTGGCCGATAAGGAATATGCCTTTGCTTCTATTGTATGGGAAAATGAACCCATAGCATCAGGTATTCTGGTTAAATTATGTGAAGAAAAGCTCAACTGGAAAAAATCTACCACATATACCGTACTTAAAAAATTATGTAACCAGGGAATTTTAAAAAATGATAATGCAATCGTTAGCTCCGTTATCAAGCAAAATGAGGTGCAAAAATATGAAAGTGAACAGTTTATTGATAAAACATTTGGTGGTTCCATGCCTAAATTCATAAACGCATTCTTCTCCGATAAAAAGCTGACCGAAAAAGAAGCTGCTGAGATTAAGGATTTGATTGATCGTTATATAGAGGGGTGATTATAATGGAACTTGAGTTTCCGCAAATTGCATTTTGAGAATGAGTAAATCTAACAAAAGTGCCAATCAGGCTATTTTTGAAGATGTAAGAGTGACTGCATTTAAATTAGAGGCACCTTAATAAGTTCCGCATAAACCGAACTTTGGGAAAAGTATTGTTTTATCTACTTAATAGGTTAGCTTTAAGTGCATTTGTCTCTGATTTCATTGAAATTAGTGCAAGGAATGCCATA
>CAZJAS010000050.1:0-13983 GCA_964544135.1 uncultured Clostridium sp.
AGGGTTTGAATGTGCTGCAGGGCATTTTCTTGCCTTTCCTTCTCACGTTCCGCTTGCCTACCTTGCGAACTGGACCGCGAATGTTACCGCAGACGATATAGTGCTTGAACCCTCTGCCGGAAACGGCGGCATAGCGGTCTTTGCCAAGAAAGACGGCGCAAAAGTTTATGTAAATGAACTTGACAAGCGCAGGCTTGAAATCATTAAAAATCTGCCCTTTGACGGATTCTTCAATGAGGACGCAGAGCAGATAAACAATATTCACGGCGATAAAATCGAGCCTACGGTCATTGTTATGAACCCGCCTTTTTCTTCATCGGCTGAAAGAAATATACAGAACAATAAAATCGGAGCGAAGCATATTGAGGAAGCGTTAAAAATGCTTGCCCCAAATGGGCGGTTGGTAGCAATTGTCGGGCAAGGAATGGCTGATGATTCCCCCGCTTTCAGAAGCTGGTGGCATGGAATCAAGGAAGAATACAATGTCAAGGCGAACTTCGGCATTGACGGCAAAAACTACAATAAATACGGCACGAATTTCGGAATACAGATGTTGGTCATAGACAAAGATGGGGCTACAACCGAGCCTGTAAAGACCGCTTTTGTTGAAAATGTGCTTGATTTACAAAGTCTATTGGGAGGAATCAGAAATGGCAGACCAAGTATACAGCTTGAAAATGATAGCGGAAATGAACGAGAATCCGATACATCAACACACCCTGATGTTGTTACGGAAAGACAGCCGGAGCGTGAACAACACGACCCTGTATCTGACGCAGGCGGCGGAACTGATACCGCAGTTACTCACGATGGACGAGAGCAGGCCGTCACACCAGAAAATGATGCGGTTCTTGGAGGAACTTCCCAATCTGCACCCGAACCAGCAAATGTCGGCGATAATGGGCTTGCACCAATCGTGGACAGAGAACGACATCGAGGAAATGACGGACGAAATGATGTCGATGAGGTCATTGGAGGAACTGGCGATGCTGATAGCGGACAATCTGCTGGGCGTGTTAAGCCGAGAGTAAAAAAAGAGCTTACCGACAGTATTTTCGAGCAATACGAACCACAGCCGCTATTGCTCCAAAACGTGCAACCGCACCCTGCCAATATCAGTGAAAGCGCGGCTATGAGCGCAATACAGCCGCCGCCAATTACCTACAAGCCGAATCTAAGCCAAGAAATAATTGACAAAGGCATATTGTCGGATGTTCAGTTAGAAGCCGTGTCTTACGCCGGTCAAAGCCACAGCCAAACATTACCTGACGGAAATACAAGAGGATTCTTTTTGGGCGATGGCACAGGCGTTGCCAAATGGGGAGCTTTGCAACAATTGCCTGTGTAACAACAAAAACATGGTGAGAATGCCCCTTTGTATAGGCATCTTTAGCTTCCAGTTTGTCGATATGCCGCTGAATGCATATCGGGTCATATTCCAACTCCGAAAGTTCTAACATTTTCAACTTCTCATCTCCTGATTATACTACTGGTTTGATAAATCGACACCTATCAACGTATAGGTGTTTTTTTCATATTGAATGATTTCCTCATCTTGCATATTGCCTAGTTCTCTTGTTAATGCGCTTCGATTTACTCCTAAAAAATCAGCCAACTCCATCCGCCCCATTGGCGAAGTCACGGTGGTGTTTCCCTGCCTTTGTGCCAGTTGAGAAAGATAGGCGAGAATTTTTTCCCGCAGGGAATGCCGGGTGGTAACCTCCAGTTTTTCCAACAAACTCAGATTTTTTCGGGCAATCATGGTAACCATGTTGGTGATTAACTGGTTATGAAATTCGCAGGCATTAGGACAAACATGCATAACCCGGTCAAAAGATAGAAACAGCACCTCGGTTTCCTCCGCTGCTTGAATGGAAATTGTCAGGGTATAGGCTCCGCCACATACAAAGGACTCGCCAAATACTTCACCTATTTCCAATGTATTTAATATGTTTCGGTTGCCATATACATCTTCTTTTAATAAAAGCACGCGCCCTTTTAACACCAATCCAATTGCGCGCAATTGCCCACTGCTTAACGAGATATATTCTCCTTTTGCAAAGGTTTGGATTCGTGCGCCTACACAACCAAGAACAGCGTTAAAATTGTTTGCGGCAATTCCCGAAAACAGCATTGATTTTTCTAAAATGTAAGGATTTATTTGCATTTTATCCCTCCCTTATTCAACCTTATTATACAGAGTTTTGGTTTTTTTGCAACTGATTTTTTTATATGTGTTACATTTGCAACCGACTTGACAGCTTTCACAAGTTACAATAATTTCGTACCACATAACAATAAATAATAAAAAGGAGAGACACCTTATGAGTTCAAATACAAAAATAACAAAAGATATGGTAATTGGAGACATTCTTCGCTTGGATAGTGAGCTTGCTCCTGTTTTAATGGAGATGGGAATGCATTGTCTGGGATGCCCGTCCTCTCAGATGGAATCACTGGCAGATGCCTGTACCGTGCATGGGGTTGATTCTGACGAAATCCTAGCCAAGCTGAACGCCAAACTGGCATAGGGGGAATTCTTATGAGTTTGGTACTTGCTCCTATCCACGAAATGATGTACAAAAAAGTTTTACGTCAAGATGGTATGTCCGAAGCGCTGCTCAGTACTGCGGAAGATAATAAGTGGTCACAGGATTTGCGTGTACAGGTGGAACAAGCTGCCCCTGCCGCCGATGTACGACCATTGGTTGAAATTATTGACAGCAGCAATATTCATGGTTGGCTTAACGGGACTGTTGTACAAAGCGAACGGCGGCTGGCACGGGTTGCGGCTGGTATTTTGGAAAACCATCCTGAACGGCTGGACACGTTGCGCAATGCGATACAAAAGCTTGGTGAGCAAGAAACTTTCCCACAGGGACTCTCCGCAGAAGATATCTTTGAGCGTATCAGCAATGCATTACTGGACGGTATGCCCTGTGACCGTTCACTGGAAGTTGAATCTGCCAAATTGTCACAAGTTCAGTGGGAAACAGTTCACTGCTCCCACGCAACGTATTGGGCAGAACAAGGGCTTTCTCCTGAGATTTATTATGTTCTGCGGGACGCTTGGCTCAAAGGTGTTTTGGCGCAAAGCGGATATTCTTACAAGCGCAGCGGTCTTAAGCATCGGCTGTATCAAGGGGGATAAGATGGACGGTATTGGGATTCTCGAACGGGAACATGATAATATCCTGCGAATGGTGGAAGTCATTCACAAAGCATCCTTAAAGGCGTTGCGGGAAAAGACAGTGGATATTCAAGACTTTAAAAAAATAGTAGATTTTATCCGCAAATACGCTGATAAAACGCACCATGACAAAGAGGAAAAATATTTGTTTAAAGCCATGACCGATAGCTTGGGGACAATGGGAGAAAATCTGGTGCGACACGGTATGCTTGTAGAACATGATTTGGCAAGGCTATATGTCTCAGAACTGGATGCGGCGCTGGACGCACGGCTAACAAGGGCAACCGATGAAAATCTGCTTCAAATTTTGGTTGCGGTTGGCAGCTACTCTGAACTATTAAAACGGCATATCGACAAAGAAAACAATGTAGTATTTCCTTTTGGTGAAAAAAATCTACCTACGGGATTGGCACGGCAGGTAGATGCTGAGATACGTGCTTTTGAGCAGGATTCTAAAAGAGCCGCGACACGCAATGAGCAGCTACAAACTTTGAAATTGCTGGAGAAAAAATATGCTCAGCCGTAGGAACTTAGTGATAGATAATAGGGAGGTGACTATTACATGAACGCTGTAATTGACCGTGACAATTGTATCGGCTGTGGACTTTGCGCCGAAACCTGCCCGAATGTATTTCGCATGGCGGATGATGGATTGGCGGAAGCCTACGCACCTGTTACTCCTGAGACTGCGGCTTCTGCACAGGAAGCTACTAACGATTGTCCTGTAAATGTAATTCATATTGAAAAATAATCATACAATGGGAGGAAATTAAAAATGGAAAATATGTTTTGTTATCAATGCGAGCAAACCGCCAAAGGGACTGGATGTACCGTATCCGGCGTATGTGGTAAAACCCCACCGGTTGCCCTCGAACAGGATGCCCTTACCTGCGAGATGATTGCGCTGGCGCAGGCCAGTAACGCAGGCAACACCGCACACATTGACTTAATTGTGGACGGCCTGTTTACCACCATTACCAATGTAAGCTTTCATGAGCAAAAGCTGGCAGACCTGACCGCCAAAATCAAAGCCGAGCGGGAAGCGCTGGACGGAAAAGAAATCCTGAACACGAGCGAGCTGTTCCACGGCAATGAAGATGTAATCTCTTTACGCTCCACTTTGCTGTTCGGTTTGCGTGGCATGGCTGCATACGCTCACCACGCCCGAGTTCTGGGTAAGCGGGATGCTGATGTAGACGCATGGTTTATTAAAGGCATGGCAGAACTGGCAAAAGACCATTCTGTTGATGAGTGGCTGGGCTTGCTGATGGAATTTGGCGGTGTGAACCTGAAATGCATGGCGCTGTTGGATGTTGCCAATACCGGTGCTTACGGCAATCCTATACCTACCGAAGTACCGTTGAAAGTGGAAAAAGGGCCTTTCATTGTAGTAACCGGCCACGATTTACATGATTTGAAAATGCTGTTGGAACAGACAGACGGCAAAGGTGTCAACATCTACACTCACAGCGAAATGCTGCCTGCCCACGGCTACCCTGAACTGAAAAAGCATCCCCAACTCAAAGGAAACTTTGGCACAGCATGGCAAAACCAGCAAAAGGAGTTTGCTGATATTCCCGCTCCCGTTCTGTACACTACCAACTGCTTGATGCCGGTAAAGGAGAGCTATTCCGACCGGGTATATACCACATCGGTTGTTGCTTATCCCGAAATGAAGCACATTGAAGCGGATGCAAACGGTTACAAGGATTTTAGCGCTATGATTGAGCAGGCGATCCAGCTCGGCGGCTACGCAGAAGACAAACAGCTTACCGGTATCAATGGCGGTACTACTGTTACAACCGGCTTTGGACGCCAGACGGTATTGGATAACGCCCCTACCATCATCGACGCTGTAAAGCAGGGCGCTATCAAGCATTTCTTCCTTGTTGGCGGCTGCGACGGCGCAAAAACCGGCCGCAACTACTACACTGACTTTGTGAAACAAACCCCGGATGATACTGTTGTACTCACATTGGCTTGCGGCAAATATCGCTTCAACGATTTGGATGCTGGCTCTATAGGCCCATTCCCCCGCATTTTAGATATGGGTCAGTGTAACGATGCTTACGGAGCGATTCAGGTGGCCGTTGCTCTCGCGGGAGCCTTTGACTGCGGCGTGAACGAATTACCGCTGACACTGGTTCTCTCATGGTACGAGCAAAAGGCTGTTTGCATTCTGCTGACGCTGTTGTCGCTGGGTATTAAGAATATTTACATCGGGCCTTCCATTCCCGCTTTCTTCTCGGGTAATGTGCTGAACGCTCTGGTGGAGAAGTTCGACCTGCATCCCATCTCGACACCGGAACAGGATTTGGCAACTATATTGAAAAAGTAATTGTGTATTAGTAAGCCGGTCAGTGTGGATACCCCATACTGACCGGCTGCTCAGTTAATCAGCATTTTTTATAAGGAAAGGATGACCTGCGCATGTTTAAAAGCGCAGGTCATCCTTTTCAGCGTTAATATATGCGGATTCCGGTTAATAAAAGCCTATTCTTCCTTTCGGTGCTTTAGCTTGCAAATTCCTTGCGTCATTGTTCCCATTGGGCAGTACACACACCATGAGCGGGGTTTAAACAGCATCATGGTAATAAGTCCCAGCACGGTGGAGGTAAGCATTACGCCATAAAAACCAAAGGCAAACTGTGCTACCCCCGGCGGAACCATAGCAGTATTTGTCCAGTGCCACGGCAGCTTGAATACCCATAAAAGGGTAACTGTTTCTTTCAGCGGCGCACCAGCAAATACCAGATAGGTTGCGTACAACATTAGTCCGAACATGGTCATAAAAAAAGTAAGAAATCCATATCGAAACCAATTGGAGCTTAAAAATTTTGGTGGTTTTACATTGCGGGACAGACCGAATTTTCCACCTATTAGATTGAACAGCTTACCACGTCCACAGTAAGTATTGCAGTAGGATTTGTTTCCCTTTATAAGCGCAATGCCCAAAGGGAGGATAAAGCAAATCATTCCAAGCCACGCAAATACTATATTAAAAAACCCTAAAGCCAGATAAACAACCGAGGCAATCCATAAATAATCATACCAGTGCCGCTTTGTTTTGCTCACAGCGAATCACCCTGCCTTTCTTTTATTTCAATAATTCCCGCCGGACAGGCTTGTTCGCATTTTCCGCAGCCGACACAGCGCGTAGCGTCTACCACTGCCCGCAGCCCCTTATAAATGGAAATCGCTCCCGTTGGGCAGGCTGGCACACAATTGCCACAGGCTACGCAATCCTTGCCAATAACCGCTATTCGTTTTGCCAAAATTCATCACACTCCATAACAATGTTTCTATCTACTATACTATATCTTCCGGCGTAATAAAGTGACCCGGTCACAGTATCCGGAATAAAACAGGCAGCCGCGTTTTTTGATGCGCGACTGCCTGTTTTATTCCGCTTTTTCCGCCATGAAACGCAATGCTTCCATATCGGTTATTTTTACTCCGCCCCGGAAAAGGGCTGCAACTTTTTCTTTTTCCAATTGCTTGATAGCGCGAGACACCACTTCTCTTGCCGAACCGATATATTTTGCAATTTGCTCATGTGTCAAACGAATTACAACCGAATCATTTTTCTCTGCTTCCGCAACCAAAAAAGTGGTTAGGCGGCGCTCAAATGTCATAAACAACATGCTTTCCATAACGCGTACTACGGCTGAAAATTTATCAGCGGCTGTTTTTAACGCAAAATTTTCAATCAATGGATTCTGTGCGTGGAGTTTTGAGAGGGTGACCGCATTGATTAAAAGCAGCTCACAATCTGTTTCGGCATCCACAAAAACATCAAAGGTAATACTTTTCAGCAGACAGGATGCTGTCAAAATACAAACGCCGCCGCTGCCAAGTCGGAACAGCGTAAATTCTTTTCCTCTGTCCGAAAGAATATAGGTGCGCAGCTCTCCCGAAACAACCAAAAACATTCCGACACAATCATCCACTGCATTGTGAACGCGTTCACCTGCTTTATGTCGCACGGATGTTACGCTTTGCAATATCTCCTGTCTTTCTTCATCACTGATTTGGTTCCAGTAATCTAATGTATTACTCAAAAAGCTTTCCAGTTTATGTATGGGACGTCCTCCTTTCTGATAAGAGAGCGGGGGTATATTGGCTGTTTGTTATTTTAACATGTAGATTTATTTGTCCATACCGCATGTGTGGCTGCTGGTATTCATAAGGCGTTCTTGTTCTACCATAGAATAAAAGCGATACCCTCCTGCAAAATTATAACACGGATATCCCGCATTTGACAGGATGCGGCAGGCGATATAGCTGCGAACCCCGCTTTGGCACATTACATAAATCGGTTTGCCCTTTGGAATCTCCGCCAGCCTGTCTCGAAGCTCGTCTACAGGAATATTAACAAAGTCTTTCGCGTGTCCCGCTGCATACTCCGCAGGTGTGCGGGTATCCAGAAGAAAAACACTGTTATCACGAGGTAAGCTTGCAACATCCTCATAATAAAATTGTTTAACCTTGCCGCTTATTAAATTTTCTATGATAAAACCAGCCATGTTTACCGGGTCTTTTGCCGATGAATAAGGAGGAGCGTAGGAAAGCTCCAGCTCAGCAAGCTCTGTCGCTTTCATCCCGGCGCGAATTGCGGTGGCAAGCACATCAATGCGTTTATCCACACCATCAAACCCGACAATTTGCGCTCCGAGAATTTTATTGGTTGGTTTCTCAAAAAGCACTTTCATTGTCATGACTTTAGCGCCGGGGTAGTAGGAAGCATGGGAAGCGGGAGAAAGAATCACTTTTTCATATAGAAGCCCCGCCGCCTTTGCTTGCCTTTCGTTGATACCCGTTGCCGCAGCAGTCATATCGAACAGCTTAATAACAGAAGAACCCTGCGTTCCCTTATAATGGCTGTCGCCGCCCGCAATATTATCGGCAGCGATTCTGCCTTGCTTATTGGCTGGCCCTGCAAGGGAAATCAATGCCTTATCTCCTGTGACAAAATGGGTGACCTCAACCGCATCGCCAACGGCATAAATGTCTTGTATAGAAGTTTCCATTTTGGTGTTTACAAGAATGCTGCCTTTTATTCCCGTCTTAAGCCCTGCTTTATCTGCAAGCACAGAATCAGGGGCAACACCGATGGCCAGCAGTATCAAGTCGGCAGACACTTTTTCGCTGTTTGCAAAAACACCAACAATTTGACCGTCTTTTTCTTCAAAGGACGCAATACCACTCCCTAGAAGAAGCTTGATTCCATTTTCACGGAATGTTGCATGTACCTGCGATACCATATCACTGTCAAGGATAGAGAGCGCTTGTGGCGCAGCTTCCGCAAGTGTTACATCAAGCCCTAAATGCCTTAGGTTTTCTGCCGCTTCCAAGCCGACAAATCCGCCGCCCACAACAACCGCCGATTTTGCGCCTGCCGTTTTTATATAATCGTAAATGCGCAAAGTATCCTCAACCGTGCGCAGTGTAAAGATTTTTTCATGCTCAATTCCGGGAATATTCGGTTTGACTGCCTTTGCGCCAGGGGAAAGCACCAGCTTATCATAACAATCCTGAAATTTCTTTCCTGTTGCAAGATTGCGAACAGTAACGCTTTTGGCGGTGGCATCTATTTCAACAACTTCATGATTCACCTTTGCGTCAACACGGAAACGGTTGTAAAAGCTTTCGGGGGTTTGCAGCGTCAGTTCTTCTTTGTCTGTAATAATCTCCCCGATATAGTAAGGTAAACCGCAGTTTGCATAGGAAATATATCCGCTTCGCTCATAAATAGTGATTTCCGCATCCTCGTCAAGCCTGCGGAGTCTTGCGGCTGTACTTGCGCCGCCCGCAACTCCGCCAACAATAATAATCTTCATGTCAAGCTCCTTTCTCAATAGTTCCCTTGTAGGAACTGATACCGCCAATATTTTTGACATTGGTATACCCCATATTTTTTAGCGCGCTTACCGCCCGGCTGCTTCGCGCCCCACTGAGACAATGCACAAAAAGCGGTGTCGCCCTGTTGTCCACCAGATAAGAAATTTTCTCAATTTCAGCAACATTAATATTCTTGCTTCCCGGCACATGTCCATCCTCGTATTCTTCTTTTGTCCGCACATCAAGCAGCACAGCGCCGTTTGTAACCCTGAACTCGTCAACGCCTTTGTTGATGTTTCTTCTTTTAAACAGTCCAAACATATTTTTTCACTCCATATCATTTGTCAAAAAACAAATCTTCTTATGTTCTGTTTTTAGTATATCTTCATTAAATCGGCCCGTATGTGATAGGGTTACACTCCATATATAGTTTATCAAAGCAATACGATTTACTGCGTTGCGTTTGTAACACAAATACTGATATTTTTAAGCAACTACATTTTAAACGGCGTATTGTAACCCGATTACAGAATGACCCTCTGGAAACAGGTATACTGTAAAAAAACAAAGGAGTGCTGGACATGTCTGTTTTAAACATTACGCAGGAAAATTTCAATACAGAGGTGCTGAAATCGGACAAGCCCGTTTTGATTGATTTTTGGGCGGAGTGGTGCGGCCCCTGCCGGATGCTTAGCCCTGTCATTGAGGAACTTGCAGATGAAGTTACAGAAGCTAAAATCGCAAAAATAAACATTGATGAGGAAAATGAGCTGGCGGTACAATTTGGGGTTATGAGTATCCCAACCATTATTGTTGTGAAAGATGGCAAAACGGTTTCTCAGACAGTCGGCGTGCAGCCGAAACAAAAAATTCTGCAATTGCTGCAAGAAGCGTGAAATCCCGGTAAACATGGTGTTTACATACCCTCTATAATAATTCGGAACTGCTTATTTTTGCAGAACCCCGGAAGCTTACACAGCAAAGCTTCCGGGGTTCACTATTTTATATCATATGCCGTTTTTCATAGGCGGGGTTTCCTAAGATAAATGCCGTTTATAAAATTTTCTCAATGCCCTTGAGCAAAGTTTCTTCATTAATCTGTCCGATATAGGCATCTTTTAATATGCCGCTTTCGTCAATGAAAACGGTGGTTGGTAACGAGGTAATGCCGTAGACAGATGCTGCGTCCATATCTAAATCATAGAAAACAGGAAAAGTATATCCTTTGTCCTCTATGTATGAAGAAGCTTTTTCTTGTGTCTCACGTTGCCCATCCGTCATGTTTACCATGAGAAATACGACATCTTCTTTTTGTTCAAGGTATGCGTTTTCAAAGTCGGGAAGCTCCGCTTTGCAGGGCGGACACCAACTTGCCCAAAAATTCAGAACAATCGGTTTTCCTGCGTAATCGCTGAATCGGACTTCGTTACCTTTAGCATCAAAGACTATAAAATCAGGCGCTTTCTGTATTTCTTCTGAATCAGGCACTTGGTTTTGCTCTGCTATCCGCTGTTCTTCCGGTAAATCACTTGCATCTCTTTCGTTGCTGAAGCTGGAATCGGATGGTTGCGTATAGTTTTCAGATAAATAATTGTAGCCCGATGCAGCAACAGCAACTACCACAATCAGAGCAAGCGCCACCGTAATCGTTTTTACTTTACTGTTCATATATAATTATCGCTCCTTACATTAATCCGTATAGTTTATTCATCCATCCTGTAGCGATTAATAAGCCCGTCAGAATAAGAATAGTGCCCGAACCGATTGTAATCGCCCGGTAATGCTTTTTAATCGCTTGAAACGCGCTTTCCAGCTTATCAATAAAAATAGCGCTAAGAATGAATGGAATACCGAGTCCCAAAGAATACACCAACAACATAAAAATACCCGAAAGATTGCTGCCCGAGTTTGCCGCCAGCATCAATGCGGAACCAAGAAAAGTACCCACACAAGGAGTCCAGCTTACTGAAAAAACAACTCCCAGCGTCATTGCCGAGAAAAATCCGGTTATGTCCTTTTTGGCCTGTGCTTGCCGATTGATATTTATAAACGGCAAGCGGATTATGCCAGTAAAGTTAAGCCCTAACAAGATAATAATAAAACCACATACTATGTTCAGAACCGTTTGGTACTGTACTACCAAAGAGCCTAGCTGTCCTGCAAATGCGCCTAGAGCGGTAAACAAAATTGTAAACCCAGTAACAAACCCCAACGCATTTACTAAGGTATTGCTATTTTGTTCGCTCCCTTTTTGACCGGCAAAATAGGAAAGGTATATCGGCAACATAGGGAGAATGCAGGGTGATATAAATGTTATAATCCCCTCTAAAAACACAAGAACATAATTCAAATTCGCATTTCCTCCTCTTAAGATATTGGAATGAAACAGATAATTACTAACTTTATTCTTTTTACATTTCTTTTTCAGTAACCCGGTTACATTATATAGATAAAAAAACAGCCGCCATGAAATGAGGGCTGTTTTCCAATAATCATTTTGTTTTTATTGGGTATTCGTTTATAAATTCAAAATCTGTATTTCCCGATTATGAAAGTCAATTAGACCGTCCCGGCGCATCTTATTTAACTCCCTTGACAGGCTGGGACGCTGTATTCCTAAAAGCTCCGCCCATTCTTTTTTGGAGAACGGCAAGGTGATTGTATTGCTGTTTTGGTAGCTGCGCTCCAGCCTCAGGTATTCAATAATGCACTCACGGATACTTTTCAAGGCTATGGTATTGATTTTTCCTGTAAGAACCAATGTCTTATTGGATATTTCCTGCAAATAAGTCTCCAAAAAAGCGGGGCTGGCAGTACACAAGTCCAATATCACTTCTTTATGAAAACATAAAAGAGCTACATCCGTTTTTGCCATCACTGTCATTGGGTAAACAGGATGAGAGGAGAAAAGAAGATTACTGCCCAAAATTTCACCACTGCTAAAATTGGTAATTGTCATCAGATTCCCAGATTCTTCTACATTCTGTACAGTAACAATACCGGAAATAATAACATCAATGCTTTGGCATAATTCGTTTTGCAAATGGATGATGGATTCTTTTCGATAGCTATTCTGACGGCATCGCTGTACTATGTCCAGCCGCTGAAATGTCTCCTTATCAATCGAGGAAAAGAGAGATAAAGACATTATAATTTCAATATAATTCATACACACCTCAATTTAGTATCCTTGGTTACTTATTTTCACTATGATTTCTATTATAATAGAAATCAAATCAATTGAAAAGGAGAATCATTATGGAAAAATTGTATAGCTTCAAAAATTCAGAGGAAAAGTTGATTGAAAAAATCTTGGACGATGACGTTGTCATGATTAACCACATGATTTTAAATCAAGGGGAAGCACTGCCGGAACACGATTCCAACTCCAATGTGTACATGATGGTCATACGCGGCGCTGTCACATTGCAATTGGCGGAAAATCCCGCAAAACAATACGAACAGGGCAGTATTATCAACATCCCCGGCGAGGTACGGATGAATGTGTCCAACAGTCAAACGGAGCAACTTGAAATTTTCGTAGTAAAAGCACCCAGTCCGAGACTTTATAATCAAAACAGCTGCGCTTGCTCAAAGGGGTAATCTATGGATATCTTCACGCTTGCTCTTTGGGTTATCACTTTAGTATGGTTTGTTATCTCTATTATTAAGGATAAAAAACGCACATTTACATCAGTTAAAATGTCATCTGGTATGATGAAGAAAATCGGCGGCGATATGGTGGCGATTTTGCTGCTCATCGGTTTAATTTTAACCTTGATTCCGCCCGAAACATTGAACCGCTTCCTTAGTGAAAGCGATAACCTTTTTTCCACCGTGATTTTTGCGCTGGTGGGCTGCATTACCCTGATTCCAGCCTTTGTAGCTTTTCCTCTGGCTGGCTCGTTGGTAGATGCCGGTGCGGGAATTATGCCGATTGTAGCTTTTATTACTACTTTGACTATGGTTGGAATCGTCACTTTTCCGCTTGAAAAGCGGGAGTTCGGCGTAAAGTTCACGCTCATAAGAAATTCATTGAGCTTTGTATTTGCGATTGTAATTGCGGTAATTATGGGGGTGATGTTATGACAAAGGTGAAAAAATTTCTTTTGGGTAATAAGCTTTTGGCGGTCGTCGTAACAGCATACATCATTTTATTTATTGCAACCCCCACCACTGGAATATCAGCAATTAAAAACAGTTTATATTACTTCAAGGAAATGCTAATTATCATGCCGGTTATTATGCTTCTAACTGCTCTTTTGGAAGCATGGATACCCAAGGAGACTATTCAAAAACATTTAGGAAAAGGCTCTGGTATAAAGGGTGGACTGTTCGCATTTCTACTGGGTAGCTTTTCCGCCGGCCCGATTTATGCGGCGTTCCCGGTTTCGGTAGCACTCTTGAAAAAGGGAGCATCCATATCCAATATTGTGATTTTGCTCAGCACTTGGGCTGTTGTAAAAGTACCGATGCTTGCAAATGAAGCTAAGTTTTTAGGGCCTAAGTTCATGCTGATTCGATGGGTTCTTACCAGCATTTGCATTTTTGTAATTGGATATATTACCTCCAAGTTTGTAAAACGTGAAGAAGTGCTTAAACTGCATGAAAGCGGCGATGCACCATCAGAAAAAATCGCCATTCATCCTGACTATTGTATTGGATGTGGATTGTGCGCCAAAATTAGCCCCAATCACTTCCAGATGGAAAACGATAAAGCAATTGTTACGGGAAATACAGATGAATTTGATAATACCGTATTGCAGGCTGCGGAGAAGTGTCCAGCAAAAGCAATTACAATTGCTGAATAGAAAATTTAACTTTTACTTTACTGCCCTGCATTCGCATGACCGTTGAATGCAGGGCAGTATGATTTTAAAAATAAAATGAAAAGTGAATAATATTTTCGTATTAATATGCCGCTGTTTATTATATTGCAGAGGGCTTGTTAA
>CAZJAS010000051.1:0-13938 GCA_964544135.1 uncultured Clostridium sp.
CTAATAATAAGCAACATTTATCAGTTTATAAAGATGATGAGATCCAATTATTGAGCACAGGTAATAATTATGATTTTTGGTTTAACAATACTGCATCAGAAATATTATATGTAAGTGATGATTCTACTTATTATTTATCAAGCGATATGGATGAACCTATAAAAGTAGTGGAGAAAAAATTAGGCTTTATAAATACACCTTATGATACTGAATTTTATTGGGCAGGGACTCTAATTCTGTAGAATTAATCAGGGGCAATGTGTGGCGATTATTTAAATTTTTAGATACGGGCGTATTTTCAGAAGAAGTCGACGAAAAATTAGCTTTTTATTATATTACAGAAAATGGTTTTGAGGAATTAGAACGCCGTAAGTAAATTAAATCATTAAAATTTGTTTTAAATCAAGACAAGCTGCGCTAATTGGCAGCTTGTTTTTTTATTCCATTATAAATTTATGAATCACATCCACCAGACCGTCTTCGTCATTGGATTTGGTAATATAATCGGCTGCGGCCTTAACTTCCTCTCTGGCATTTGCCATTGCAACACCGATGCCGGCATATGAAATCATAGTGATGTCATTGTAGCCGTCTCCGCAGCAAATAGCATTTTCTTTATTAAGCCCCATGGTATTTAACATATAGTTTAAGGAGGTTGCCTTATCCACATTTTTAGGCATTATCTCAATAAAATATGGCTCCGATCGATAGATGCTTAAGGAATCGGCAAATTGCTCTTGTAACATAGGTACATATTGCGCCGCATCTTCTCCATGTGCTGTCATAAGGCATTTATTAACATCAAAATTTACAAAGCTGATAAAATCGTCTACTTCTTTAATAGGCAGTCCGTTGATTCGGGCTTCTAACTCAATATATTCGTCCATTCGGGTACCTGAAATCACAGTTTCTCCAAGATAAGTAATCAGTCCGCAATCATGCTCCTTGGCAAAGTAATAAAGATCGGGTATGACCCGGCGCGGAAGAGTACGTTGGTATATTATTTCATCACTGGGGCAATCAATAATTCTTGCACCATTATAGGAAAGTAAGTATCCTCCGTATTTTGCAAGCTCTAATTCCTTGGCATAACGCATCATACCCGGAGAAGGCCTCCCGGAGGCAAGCATTACGATATGGCCCCTTTCCTGTATCATTTTTATACCGCGTTTTGTTTCTGTAGAGATTTCTTTGGTGGAAGTTGTTAGTGTACCGTCAATATCCAGTACCAGTATTTTTTCGTTCATTTATGTCATCCTTACTGTTTGATTCATATTAGTTCTTATTTAAGTCTAATAGATGTAGTAAAAAATAGCAATATAGAAAGCGAAAGGTTATTGATAATCACCTTTTGGTCCGGGTAGACAAAAGCACGCAAATGTGGTTTTATATAATTAGTGGCAATGATTTATCTCAGAAGGAAGTGAGTAAAATGGATGATAATAAGAAAGAATTAAAGCAAATCTATAAGGAATCCTATGATGCCGCAAAAGAGATTTTATCGGCGGCAAAGCTTGAAAAAGGAGCTCTTTTTGTAGTGGGATGCTCTACCAGCGAAGTGGGCGGTGAGAAAATCGGTTCCACCTCCAACCCGGAGCTTGCGGATTCAATTTTTAAAGGAATTTATAAAGCGGTAAAGGAACAGGAAGTTTATTTGGCCGCACAATGCTGCGAGCATTTAAATAGGGCATTAATTATTGAAAAAGAAGCGGCTGATAAATTTTTCTATGACTGGGTGAATGCCGTACCTCATCCCAAAGCAGGAGGATCCTTTGCTGCTATGGCATGGAACTATATGAATGCTCCAGTTGCGGTAGAGCATATCAGGGCAGATGCAGGCATGGACATAGGAGATACATTGATTGGGATGCATCTAAGGGATGTGGCTGTTCCCGTAAGAATCAATATTAAGAAGATCGGCAGCGCACATGTGGTATGTGCAAGAACCCGCCCCAAATTTATCGGCGGCAGCCGTGCCAATTATAATGAAGCATTATTATAGAGGATAAAATATATTTGAGTTAAAAAAAGGATTGGAGACAGAATGAACGGAGCGGCGAGTAAATGTGTTTAAACAATAATAAAAAAATAATTATTACTTTGCCCCCCAAAGTAAAATTTATAATTGATACAATTCAGGCAGCAGGGTTTGAAGCATTTGCGGTAGGCGGATGCATACGGGACAGTGTACTTCAAAAACAGCCTGAAGATTGGGATATTACAACCTCTGCCAAGCCCGCAGAAATTAAAGATTTATTTAATCGTACGGTTGATACCGGGATTTTACATGGAACGGTGACGGTATTGCTGGAAAAAGAAGGGTTTGAAATCACTACTTACCGGATAGACGGTATCTACGAAGACGGAAGGCATCCGAAAGAGGTAGCTTTTACTGCCAGTCTGGCAGAAGATTTGAGAAGGCGTGATTTTACCATTAATGCCATGGCTTATAATGAAACTCATGGTCTTGTAGATATATATAACGGTATGGAGGATTTACAGCAAGGAATCATTCGCTGCGTGGGCAATCCCGAAGAAAGATTTACTGAAGATGCCCTGCGCATGATGCGTGCCATACGTTTTTCAGCACAGCTGGGCTATGTAATAGAAGAAAATACAAAAGCAGCGATTAAGAAACTGGCCCCTTCCCTTAAGCGTATCAGTGCGGAAAGAATTCAAACGGAATTGGTAAAGCTGATGATTTCTCCTCATCCCGATTATCTGCAGGCAGCGTATGACACTGGTGTCACTAAAGTGATTCTTCCGGAATGGGACAGAGCCATGAAAACACCTCAGAACCATCCCCATCATTGCTATAATGTGGGGGAGCATACTCTGCATTCTTTATTAGAAGTGCCCCCGGAAAAGGTTTTACGTCTTTCCATGTTATTGCATGATATCGCAAAGCCGGAAACTTTGGTAATAGATGACAAAGGGGTCACCCATTTTTACGGACATGCCGCAAAGGGCGAGAAAATGAGCCGTAAAATTTTACGTCGGCTGCGTATGGACAATGATACTATAAATAAAGTGAGCCGGCTGGTATTATATCATGATTACGGGAATAATATCGTACCGGACAGAAGGATTGTACGCAGGGCAATCAATAAGATAGGCGAAGATATTTTCCCTTCCTTTTTACTTGTAAGGAAGGCTGATATAATGGCTCAAAGCAAATTAATGCGGAAAGAAAAATTAATGCATCTTGAGGCTTGGGAGCAATATTATAAAGAAATTTTAAATCAGGGCGATTGCGTATCTCTGAAAACCCTTGCTGTTAACGGCAGGGATTTGATAGAAGCCGGTCTTAAGCCCGGTAAGGAGTTGGGAGATATTCTTAATGTATTGTTACAGGAGGTCATAGAAAATCCCGATAAGAATACCAGGGAGTACCTGCTGTCGAAAGCCCTTAAAACGAATTCAGAACACTAACATACTTTTTTATTCTTTCTCATATGATAGGTTAGAACCTTGAACAGGTGTAATAACATTGGGGAGGAATAAAAGTGAACGACAGGGCTATCAGTTTACTGGACCATTATGATATAGAAGTGCTCCGTACCAGAAAAGGGCGTGGCGCTATTCTTTGTGACACCGAGAAAGGTTGTCTTATTTTTAAGGAATATACCGGGAATCCGGAAAAAATAAAGGTACAGAACAGACTTCTTGAGAAAATAACGGATTCGGGACTCGTACCCGTTGAGGAAATTTTAAGAACAAAGGACAATGAGCTTCTCGCTGAGGATATGGACGGAAAAAGGTATGCCTTAAAAACCTATTTTAACAGCAGGGAATGCAATGTCTATGAAATAGAAGAATGCATCGAAGCGGTAAAAACGTTGGCAAGACTTCATAGTGTGATGTGTCTGGATAAAAAAGAGGTTGAGAAATTCGGTCTTTCTGCTTTTTCTGTGGGCAAAGAGTATGAAAAGCACAATAGAGAGCTTAGAAAGGTTTGGCGATATCTTCGTAAGAAAGGTCAGAAATATTTTTTTGAAACGGCACTTTTGCAGGAATATGATTATTATCTGGATCAGGCATTGGAAATGTCCTCCCAGTGGCAGGAGTTTGCCCTGGAAAGTGATTTGGAGTATATTAAGGAAGAAGGTTTGTTCTGTCACGGTGATTATCAATATCATAATATTATTAAAACGGGACAAAGATTTTCAGTTATTAATTTTGAAAGAAGCATGATGGATAATCCTGTCAGGGATTTATGCTTTTTCATGAGGAAGCTTTTAGAGAAAAGTAATTGGTCAATAGAGTTGGGTGACAGTTTATTAGAAGGATATAATAGTGTTCGTCCATTATCCGCACGTTCCTTTGTGGAACTGTATTATAGATTGGCATATCCTGAGAAGTTTTGGAAAATAGTTAATTTTTATTATAATTCCGGCAAGGCATGGATACCGGAAAGAAACAGAGAAAAGTTAAATACGCTTTCAGGGCAAGAAGAAGAGAAACAAAAATTTTTGGATGCGATATTCAGAACGATACCTTAAAACATATTGGAATATTACTGTTTCAAAGGGAAATTAGAAAAGAGGAAATAACTTGAAACACTTGAAGGATAAGAAAAAAGGAATCATAGTCATAATAGGAATTTTTTTGGTTTTTATGCTTTCAAGTTGTTCTTTCTTAACACCGGGAAAGACAACGCCGGAAACGGAAGGGGAAAAAGAGGATACAGGTTTTGTACTGACAGGCCCCGGCAGCTATGATTCTGCAGATACGGCAGTAATCGTGAATATTAATTCCGTAGAAAAAAAGATTACCTTCTTAAATTTACAGGTAAGCAGAAATTATACCCTAAATTATGACGGAACAACGGTTATAACCGATCAATACGGTCAGCCAATGTCCTTAGAGCAGCTTCGGGAAGGGGATATCGTAGACCTTACCTTTTTAAAGAGTAAAAAAAGGCTGGCTGCATTGATGATTTCCGAAAGCAGCTGGACGAATGAAGAAGTCAGCCGCTACAATATTAATACCACTTCTCATGATGTAACCATCGGAGAAAGTATCTATAAAATAACAAAAGACACTAAGATTTTTTCTGAAGGAGAAGAAATCGAGTCCATGGATTTAAACAGTACGAATATTTTAACCTTTCATGGTATCGGGAATACGGTTTATAGTATTGTAGTAGAAAAGGGGCATGGCTATCTGCGCCTTACGGGAGATGAAAGCTTCATCGGCGGCTGGATTGAGGTGGGGCATAATATTATTCATCAAATTACCGAAGATATGCTGCTTACGGTACCCGAAGGCAGCTATCAGGTACTCATCAGTATCAAAGGCGGAGGCGGCAGCAAGAACGTTATTATCAATAGAAATGAAGAGGTCACCTTGGATATCGGAGATTTAGAAATTGAGGAGACTAAATTCGGGCAGGTTATATTTGCTATGAAACCTTCTACAGCAAGTCTATATGTAGACGGTAATTTAGTGGATACAAGCGTCCCTGTTACATTGGAATATGGCATTCACCAGCTTATTACGCGGGCAGATGGTTACAGCACTGTTACCAGCTATTTAAAAGTGGCAGAGGCATCTGCCGCTATTGAAATTATATTGGATGAGGAAAAAGAGGATGAGTACGAAAGTGTTTCCGGAGGAGACGGCAGTACAACTGCCGGTTATTATCAGGTTTACATCGATGCTCCAGTGAATGTAGAGGTCTATGTAGACGGTAATTATGCAGGGATTTCGCCCATTAGCTTTAAAAAGGAAGAGGGCGTGCATGTAATTACCTTGCGCAAAACAGGATATGAGACCAGAAGCTATACCATACAGGTTGACGGAGAAAAAAAGGATGTCACCTTCTCTTTTGTAGATCTAAATATAAATTAATTTTGGAAGGATATGAAATGAATAAAAAATATACTTATGAGGAACTCTTAGATATTGTACAGACATTGAGAAGCGAAAACGGCTGTCCATGGGATAGGGAGCAGACACATAAAAGCTTGCGGCCTTGTATGATGGAGGAAGCGGCAGAAGTAGTTTCTGCGATTCGGATTTATGATAAAACAGGAAATGCAGAGAATCTGCAGGAAGAATTGGGCGATGTACTGCTGCAGGTTGTTATGCATGCAAGAATTGCAGAGGAGGAAGGATTGTTTTCCATGGAGGATGTAGTGGATGATATTGCTTCAAAAATGGTACGCAGGCATCCTCATGTATTCGGTAATGTGATAGCAGATGATTCTTCACAGGTTTTAGAAAATTGGGAAGAAATTAAGAAAAAAGAAAAGGAAGAAAAAACTTATATCGATACTCCGCTTAAGGAGATTCCAATAGAACTGCCGGCCCTAACAAGAGCCACTAAGGTTTTGAAAAAAGCGGACAAGTATTATGGCAGACATGGAAGTATTGCCGATAATGTTTCTATCATAAAGAAAACAGCCGCAACGCTTGAAGGAATGAGCGGTCAGCAGGATGATACAGAAACGGAAAGAGAGCTGGGTAATATACTAATGGCTCTTTCAGACATTGCCGGGATTAAAAAAATATCGTTGGAACAAATATTAGCGGACAGGATAGAAGACTTTATAGAAGATTGTGAGAAAGACTGTATAAATTAGGGAAAATGCCCATAAATGGGGAAAAAACCTTGACAAAAGAATGGAAAACAGATATATATATTTATAGACGTTTCAAGAAGGAACATCTGTGTAGAAGTATAAACTAGAATACTCATTCAGAGGAGGAGTTCGATATGAACAAAACAGAGTTAGTTGCAGCAATGGCTGATCAGGCTGGAATTTCCAAGAAAGATGCGGAAAAAGCATTAGTAGCATTTACAGGAGTAGTTACAGAAGAATTAAAGAAGGGTGAAAAAGTTCAGTTAGTAGGCTTTGGTACCTTTGAAATTTCCGAAAGAAAAGAAAGAGAAGGCAGAAATCCTCAGAACGGACAAGTTATGAAAATTGCTGCTTCCAAAGCTCCTAAATTTAAAGCAGGTAAGGCTTTAAAAGATGCTGTCAACTAATTAGTCTGATTGCATAATGTACTAAGTTAGATTGTATTGAGAGAACCTGATAACAGGTTCTCTTTCTATTTAGAAAGGTGATATTAATATGAGACTTGATAAATATTTAAAGGTTTCACGGCTGATTAAGCGGCGGACAATAGCAAACGAAGCCTGCAACAGCGGCAGGGTATCTATAAATGATAAGGAAGCGAAAGCATCTTCTAATGTAAAGACCGGTGATATTATTACGATTAACTTCGGTAACAGGGAAGTTAAGGTAGAAGTCCTTGATGTGCAGGAAACCGTTAAAAAAGAGGAAGCAAAGGATTTATTCCGTTATATTTAAAGTAATAAAGTAGGGTACCCTCTAATATACTGTTATAAAGTGTGACAGGGGGTATTTTCATGGAAGATTTAAGCAGCACGAATAAGCGGGTACATAAAATAATGCTGACCAACCGTAGGACATGTACCATTAATGGCGTAAACGATGTATTATCTTTTGATATTCATGAAATTTTACTGGAAACCGACCAGGGTATGTTAATGATTAAGGGAGAAGATCTGCATGTGAACCGTCTGATGCTGGATAAAGGCGAGGTAGATGTAGACGGAAAAATGGACAGCTTTACCTATTCTGAAAGCGCAGGTTACAGTAATAAAAGTGAGTCCCTTCTGTCAAAGCTGTTCAAATAGAAGGGGGTTTTATGAGCAGTCCTGTTATCAGTGAGAATCTGTTTTTACTCTATTCTTTTGGCATGGGAATTTTTATCACTTTTATCTATGATATTTTGCGTATATGGAGAAGAGTCTGTGTTCATAACAACTTATTTATTTCCTTAGAAGATATTCTATTTTGGATATTTTGTGCCATCAGTGTATTCTATATGATGCATACTCAAAGTAACGGTACCTTAAGGTGGTTTGCCATATTAGGTGCATTGACAGGTATGTTTTTGTATAAGAAAACAATCAGCCATTTTTTTGTAAAATGGGTATCCTATGTATTAAATATAATTGTTGGTTTCTTGAAAAAAATTATTATAAAAATCAGCAAACCGTTCAGGCTTCTTGCTAAAAAAGGTAAAAAAACAGGGAAGCAGATAAGTAATAGGGGTAAAAGAATGACAGGCTTTTTAAAGAAAAGGTTGACTGCATTCATAAAAACCCTTAAAATAGCATTATGTAAACAATAAACGGTTACGTATTTCAGGAGAAGAATATGGCAACAGGCAGAAAGAGAAAAAAAGCTGTCTACCGTAAAAGACGTCAGAATCGATTCAGTATGTTTCTGGTAACATTGGTTGTGGTAATGATTCTTGTGGTGGTAGCCATCAAGAGGATTGAGTTGAGCGCGAAAATGGAAGTAAATCAAGCGAAAATAGAATTGCTAAACAACCAAATTGCGGAGGAAGAAGCAAGGACAGATAAGATAAAGGAATATGAAAAATATACACACACCAAGGGTTTTGTGGAAGAGGTTGCCCATGATAAACTGGGATTGGTGTATAAAGGCGAGATTATTTTTAAGAAAGATGATTAACTCCACCGAGCATGGTGGAGTTTTTTGTCGCAAAATATAAGTGATATAAAACTAAAATATGACAAAATGCCCTGCACCCTTCCCTTATAATATACAGGCAGCCATTTAACAGTATAGGACAGGCATTATATAAAATGGGAGAAAGAGCATGAGAAGATTATTGGGAGAAAAAAAAACCGAACGTACCTTTTTGCTGTCTGAGTACGGAAAACAGAAGCTTTTAGGATATGCGGATTCTTTTAAAGAAATTGCGAAGGCATTAGATGAGGACTTTAAATGGGAAAAGGAAGGGCAATCCAGACAGAGTCAATTATATAATAGAAGATTATGGGAAAACAGATGTATGCTGGCAGATAATTTAAATGAAATGGCGGGAGTCATGGCACAGGTTGCCGGAGAGGTATTTTCGTATAAGCTTCTGCCGGAACGAAAGTACAGGCAAATCGTGCAGGCTATGCGCGGAGAAGGCATATTAATCAGTGATATGTATTACATAGAAACCAGAAAGGGACATACTAAAATAAACCTTACCATGGAGACAGAAAGGATGGATAATTTCAGTGTGGAAGAAGCGGCGGACATGCTTTCCGTTCTTTTGGATATCAGGCTGGTACCCTCCATGAACTGTCCCTATTTTATAGACCAAAACATACGCAGCTATACCTTTATGGAGGAAGCTAAATATGTGGTTTTAACGGGTGCAGCCAAGGCCGTTAAGGAAACGGAGGCTAAGTCAGGAGATAATTATACGATTTTAGAGTCTGAAAAGGGAAAAATCACATTGCTCCTATCGGATGGAATGGGCTCAGGGAAGAGAGCATGTGAGGACAGTGAAATAGTATTGGATTTAATGGAGAAGTTAATAGAGGCAGGTTATAAAGCTGAGGCAGCAGCAAATCTGGTAAACAGTGCGTTAATAGCCAGAGGAGAAGAACAAAATATGTCCACTTTGGATATTTGCGAGGTTGATTTATATGAAGGTATCTGTGAATTCACTAAAATAGGTGCAGCCGCCTCTTTTATTAAGCGGGGCCATATGGTGGAGCAGATTTCTACAGGGACTTTGCCCCTAGGTATCTTTAAAGGTGTGGAGGGGGAAAGTGTCCGTAGGAAACTAATGGATGGAGACTATGTTTTTTTACTCACGGACGGAATTATAGATGCTATGGAGGAAAGTGATTATAAAGAAGATCTCTGTGAGATATTAGGAAATTTAGAGCAGGAAAATCCCAGAGAGCTGGCAGAAGTTCTTTTGCAGCTTGTCCTTAGGAAAACCAGAGGACGAATAAGAGACGATATGACTATATTAGTATTCGGAATTTGGGAAAATGCATAAAATAGGGCTGTTCAATCTTGCATTTTAGAAGGGAAACAGCTATGATATGATTATGTTTAATAAAGTCAAAGCATATGTAAAAAAGCATAATATGCTGTCTGAAGGCGACATAGTTGTGACAGGAGTGTCAGGAGGAGCGGATTCCGTGTGCCTCCTTCTTGTGTTGTCAGAATTAAAAAAAGAAATCCCTTTTCGTCTTTTAGCGGTACATGTAAATCACCTGATAAGAAAAGAAGCTTATAAGGATGAGGAATTTGTTCGGGATTTATGCAATAAGCTGGATGTCCCTTTTTTTTTAATTAAAAAGGATGTAGAGGCCATTGCAAAGGAATTAAAAATATCTACAGAGGAAGCGGGCAGAGAGGTAAGGTATTCTGCATTTGAGCAGATTATGCAAAGGGAAGGTGCAGACCTGCCGGCCGGTGGGGGTAGAAAGATTGCCGTAGCCCATAATCTCAATGACAGGGCGGAAACCATGTTATTTAATCTGTTCCGGGGAAGCGGTCTTTCGGGACTTAGCAGTATCCGGCCTATTAGAACAAGCAGGGAAGGAAGCACGATCATACGCCCCCTTTTATGTGTATCCCGGGAAGAAATAGAGGCTTTTTTAACCGATATTCCCATAACTTGGTGTATAGACAGCACAAATGAAGAGGATACTTATACGAGGAACAGAATACGGCATCATATCTTGCCGTTTGTGGAAAAGGAGATTGCGGGGGGTGCGGTATCCAATATGGGACGTGCCGCTGATATCCTGTGGGAAACGGAAGATTTTATACAGAAAGAAGCCGGGACGGCATATAATAATTGTGCGGTACAAAAATATACGGAACCGGCAAAGAAAGAAGCACTTAATATTAAGCAATTTCTATTATTTCATCCTCTGATTCAAAAGCAGATTATTATAAATTGTATTTATAATTTAACACCGGCTCAAAAAGATATCACAAATACACATATAGAGGATGTTTTATCGCTTTTTATGAAAAAAGGAAACGGAGAAATTCATTTACCATATCATATTATTGTACGGAAAGAATACGATATGGTATTATTTGAAAAAGGAAATAAGGAAGAGAATAGCTTGATAAGGGATCCCGTAGCCGTAACATTACCGGTACCCGGAGGACCTATTTTGAGAATTTCACTATCCGATAGCAAAATTATGGAATTTGAGGTTCTCAGTTGTGAAAATTTGGTAAATATTCCTGAAAACCGGTATACGAAATGGTTTGACTATGATAAAATAAAAAAATCGTTGACAATTCGTACCAGGCAGCCCGGTGATTATCTGACATTTAATGCGGCATATTCCAAAAAATTAATTCAGGACTATATGGTAGAAGAAAAAATACCCTCAAAGAAAAGGGATAAAATTTGGCTTTTGGCAGAGGATAAACATATTCTCTGGGTAACGGGACACCGAATCAGCAGTTACTATAAAATAGATGAAAAAACGAAGGATATTTTGCAAGTACGATTAAGAGGAGGAAAAGAGTGTGTCAGAGCGTGTGAGAGTACTTTTGACAGAGAAAGAGGTAGACGATAGGATACAGGCATTAGGCGAACAGATAAACAGGGATTATGCAGGAAAAGAGATTCATTTGGTATGTGTTCTAAAAGGCGGCAGTTTTTTTATGTGTGAGCTGGCCAAACGGATTAACATTCCGGTATCCTTGGATTTTATGTCTGTGTCCAGTTACGGCAGTGCCACTAAATCAAGCGGAGTTGTTAAGATTGTAAAAGATTTGGATGAAGCTATTAAGGATAAGCATGTACTTGTGGTAGAGGATATTGTGGATTCCGGAAGGACACTGAGTTATCTATTGGAAATGTTAAAGGACCGGGAACCGGCCAGCCTGCAATTGTGCACTCTTTTGGATAAACCAGGGAGACGTGTGGTAAAAGTAAAGGTAGATTATACGGGATTTCAGATACCCGATGAATTTGTTGTAGGTTATGGCTTGGATTATAACCAAAGATACCGTAACCTTCCCTATATAGGTGTAGTGGAAGTTGACGATTAATATATGTAAGTATGCCTTAAGTAACGGTAATCAGGAGGAGATATTTTGAAACAAAAAGGTTATAATCAATATTTTCTGCTTATCATTATACTTCTTTTAGGACTTGTACTCATTAATTCTTGTCAGAAAAGAAATATAGAATATAACAGAGCTGACTTAATACAGGATATTGAAAAGGGTGAAGTAAAGGAAATTTTAATTCATCCTAATAGGGAAACACCCACGGGATATCTGGATGTTGTTTTTAAAAATGGTGTGGAGAAGACACTTTATGCAACTGACATAACGGAAATGGAAAAGCTGGTAAGAGAAAAAGGGATAGAGCCACAAATCATGAATGTGGAAGTGGAGCCCTGGTTTCTTACTTCGGTACTGCCGATTCTCATAGTTGTAATTGTAGGAGTATTTTTCTTCGTCATGATGAATGCCCAAAGCTCCAGCAGCGGGGGCAGCAGCAAAATGATGAATTTTGGCAAGAGCCGTGCACGTCTGTCCATGGGCGAGGGTAAGATTACCTTAAAGGATGTTGCGGGTTTGAAGGAAGAAAAAGAAGAACTGCAGGAAATTATCGACTTTTTAAAGGAGCCTGCTAAATTTACTAAAGTGGGAGCCAGAATTCCCAAGGGTGTTTTATTGGAAGGACCTCCGGGAACAGGTAAAACATTGCTGGCCAGAGCCATTGCAGGAGAGGCAAATGTACCCTTTTTTAGTATATCAGGTTCTGATTTTGTGGAAATGTTTGTTGGTGTGGGTGCATCCCGTGTAAGAGATTTATTTGCGGATGCCAAGAAACACGCACCCGGCATTATATTTATAGATGAAATTGATGCGGTAGCAAGAAGGCGCGGTACCGGTATGGGCGGCGGCCATGATGAAAGAGAACAGACATTGAATCAGCTGTTGGTTGAAATGGACGGATTTGGTGTAAATGAAGGCATTATTGTGATTGCGGCAACCAACCGTGTGGATATATTAGATCCGGCAATCTTGCGTCCCGGTCGTTTTGACAGAAAGGTAGCGGTAGGAACACCGGATGTGGGAGGAAGAGAAGATATTCTCAGAGTCCATTCTAAAAACAAACCTCTTGGCGATGATGTTAATTTACAGCAGATCGCACAGACAACAGCAGGCTTTACAGGTGCGGATTTAGAGAATCTAATGAATGAGGCGGCAATAAATGCGGCTATAGAAAATCGCGTTTATATAGATCAAAATGATATTAAGAAAGCATTTATAAAAGTAGGAATCGGTACCGAAAAGAAGAGCCGTATTATCTCCGATAAAGAGAAAAAAATTACGGCATACCATGAAGCGGGCCATGGAATCCTATTCCATGTGCTTCCCGATGTGGGACCTGTTTATACCATTTCTATTATCCCCACCGGTGTGGGTGCGGCGGGTTATACGATGCCCCTGCCTGAAAAGGATGAGATGTTCCTTACAAAGGGTAAAATGAAGCAGGAGATTATGGTATCCCTGGGCGGACGGATTGCTGAGGAAATTATTTTTGATGATATTACAACCGGTGCCTCCAGTGATATTCAAAAGGCAACCACGATAGCCCGTAAAATGGTTACAAAATTCGGTATGTCACAAAATATCGGTGTGATTAATTATGATGAAAGTGATGATCAGGTATTTATCGGCCGTGATTTGGCACATACCCGTTCCCACAGTGAATCCGTTGCGGGAGAAATCGATAAGGAAGTGAAAGCAATCATTGATGAATGCTACGCGAAAGCAAAAGAAATAATTCTTGAAAAAGAAGCTGTACTTCATGCTGCGGCAGCCCTGCTTCTGGAAAAAGAAAAAATCACCCGCAGTGAGTTTGAAGCATTGTTTTAAAAATTTAGTCGACTTAACTAAAAAAATAGAGATTTTTTAAAAATATTAGTAATTGTGCATTTTGCCGAATTTTCATTGTAGAAAATAGCCAAAATCAAATAGGCATTTTTGTAATATTTGTGAATTTTTAGAATAGACACTAAAAAAATGCTATGGTATTATAATCTCGTAACCCCCCCCCAATACATTATATAGTTTTTTGCTATAC
>CAZJAS010000052.1:0-13908 GCA_964544135.1 uncultured Clostridium sp.
TTATCCTTAATATAATATTAGTCCTCTGTCTGCTGCTATATGTTTTCCATTCCTTCAAATTTATATCAGGAATGGGTATTAGTATTGGACATTTTATTAGTGGAACAGTAAAACAGTTATGCGCAAACAAAAATCTTAATAGATATCTGCAAATGGAGCCATTTCCCTTTACTAATAGTAAAGCACATGACAAACATCGGCAAAACATTATAAATAAAGCTGGTATATTTATATTTATATTTGGTGATTTAACTGAAGATATGAACATTGAAAAAAGTGGTATGTGGAGAGAATATTTACTTGCGAAAAAAAATAGAGATAATATAATTATCCCAATCTGTTGATTATTACATTTTTTCTTGTTATAATATATTTTTTCATGTATAGTTATCTATAGAAATTAAATAAATCGTTTCTAATAGCTATAGGCTGTTCTACCACCGGTTGAAAATGCACCTCAATATCAAGTATGCGGTTATTGTTTATTCATTCGTAAGTGATATACTTATAAAGGAGGTGGATTTCAATGATTGACAGCAAAAAAATAGCGGCTTTTATAGCCGATAAACGCAAAGCAAAAGGCTTGACACAGCAGCAGGTAGCAAAAGCCTTAAACGTATCTTTTCAAGCGGTATCCAAATGGGAGAATGACACCTCCTATCCTACTATCGAATTGCTATATGCCCTATCCCGGCTATTGGGAACAACAACAGATGAAATACTGAACGCTCAGGATTCGGATGATTCGGGCTTAACATATGGAAAATCAGGGGTGGATATTTCATATACGGATTCTATTAAACGTGAAATGGCCAAATACCTTAATTCACAAAACCCCCGTGTTTTGAACAAGCTGGGTCCGTTTGCTTCCTTATATGATATACGGTTTGATGAAATCAAAAACCCTGTTCTTGTATTGAAATCCGAAGAGCCCGGCTCAAAGCAAATGCTGGCTATGAAATACGGATATACCGAATCCATTTGTCATGATATGATAAATCATCTTGTCAATGACATTATCGTAATGGGGGCAAAACCTCTTGCTGTACTGGATACCATTGTTTGCGGCAACGCCGAAAAAGACACCATTAAATCTCTTATTAAAGGTATCTCCGAAGCCTGTTTGGAAAATGAATGTGATTTGGTTGGGGGAGAAACCTCGATACAACCCGGTGTTGTGGATAAAGGTATTTATGTCTTAACCGCCAGCGTGGCAGGAATTGTGGACAAAGAGAATATCATTGACGGTTCCAATATCCAACCCGGCGATCAGGTTCTGGCACTGTCATCAAACGGACTGCATACAAACGGGTATTCCCTGGTCAGGCATTTGATGGATGTGATGCCGCAGATACAAAATGATAGGATCGGAAACGAATCCTTCCTTGAAGCGATTATGAAACCTCACACGCCATATTATAAAGCAGTCAAAGAGCTGTTCGGTAATGATTTTGTTCATGGGATGGCACATATCACCGGCGGCGGTATTGAGGGTAATTTATTGCGGATTATGCCGGAGGACTTGTCCGCCCGTATCGACTTGGGCAGCATTATCATTCCGCCCATGTTTAAACATATAAAATCAAACGGCAGCGTCGCAGATTCTGAAATGCTTAAAACCTTTAACTGCGGTGTTGGATTAATCATAGTAGTGGATCCCAAAGCGGAAAAAAACATAACAAAATTACTGTCAAACTCTCATACATGCTATGGGATTGGCGAAATAATAAAAGGCGATTCTACTATTGCGTTTGAAAACAATCTTAAATGGTAATAAACAAAAGGAGAAAAATGAAATGAAATTATTGAAAAAAGGTAAAACAAAAGATGTTTATGACTTAGAGAATGGTACTTATTTGCTCCGTCTCAAAGACGATACCACCGTTGGTGAGGACGGAAAGATTGATCCGGGCGGAAACGCAGTGGGAGCAACTATCGAGGGATTGGGACGGGAATCCTTGCGTTTGTCCAAATACTACTTTGAGAAAATAAATGAAGCCGGTATTTTTACCCACTATATCGATAGCGATTTGGATGCAGTCACCATGACCGTTCATCCGGTAACTCAATTTGGCGGCAAGGCAGGTATCGAAGTGATCTGCCGACTGAAAGCAGTGGGAAGCTTTGTGCGTCGATATGGGGACTATTGCACCGAGGGACAGGACTTGGATTACTATGTGGAGGTTTGCCTCAAGGACGATCAGAGAGGTGACCCTACTATTACCAGAGATGCCTTGGATATGCTGGGAATTGTAAGTTACGCAGAATATGACAATCTGGTGGATTTGACTAAAAAGGTAACGGCCCTCATTCGTGAAGACCTAGCCGATAAGGGATTGACTCTCTACGATATCAAATTGGAGTTTGGCTTAATTGATGGCAAGGTTGCTCTGATTGACGAATTTTCATGGGGTATCATGCGTGTTTACAAAGATGATAAATGGCTGCAGCCCTTTGAGTTAAGCAAGCATTTTGATTAAACAGATAAGTAATAAACTATAATTAATTGCTGTGCAAACCTTGCACAGCAATTTTTATTTAGGTATATTCTGCGGTGCAAAGGAAACTGCACCGTCTTTTAATTTACTGATACTGCAAACGGTACAATTGGGCATACCGCCCGCCTTTTAACAACAGCGCATCATGCTTTCCTTCTTCGATTATTTCCCCATGTTCCATCACAATAATCCGATCGGCATTTTGAATCGTGGATAATCTGTGTGCAATTATAATTGCTGTACGCCCTTTCATAAGCTGATCCAATGCCTGTTGAATCATCTGCTCTGATTCGCTGTCTAATGCGGAGGTTGCCTCGTCAAGTATTAGAATCGGGGAGGAAATTAAAAATGGAATAATAGAACGTACTCACCTATCTGAAAATATCACACTTGACACATCAGTAAACACAGGTGGAGTATTCATTCAGAATCTTATAATGATGCTTGTTGTTGCATTGATTGGTGCCGCTATAGGTCGAATCATTATTAGAAAAAGGAAAAAGGTATTGGATAATGAGATAAGTGAATACGATGAATAGTATATAACTATACTGAATTGTCAAAGCAGTAGCTGTCATTTAGGACGGGGCAAATGAAAGCCCTGTCCTATTTTTTTGTAAGAATATGAGTATAAACTGCATTTTCTGGTAAATTCCTGAGTCACCGCCACTATACCGCCGCTATGATTTCTGTGAATTTACAACTGCAATCATGAATTTAGTATTGCAAACAAGAATTTACTATTACATTTTACAAAGAGATTTCACAAAACTATTGACTCTGACATAACGTCATAGTTTATAGTAGTCTTATACGGGAGGAATGAATATGCGAACTGTAAATGAAGTAAGTAAGATCACAGGTGTTAGTGTGCGCACACTTCACCACTATGATGCGATTGATTTATTGAAACCTGCAAAGGTAACAGATGCAGGGTACCGCTTGTATGACGATACAGAGCTTAGCCGTTTACAAAACATTTTATTGTTTCGTGAATTACAATTTCCGCTAAAGGAAATCAAAGCAATCCTTGATCATCCAACCTTTGCTCCGGCAGAGGCGCTTGCACAGCAGATTAAATTATTGGAGCTGCAGCAAAAACACATTGGGAAGCTTATTTCTTTTGCCCGTCAAATTCAAGATAAAGGAGTAAATGATATGGATTTTAATGTATTTAATAAAGCCGAAATAGATGAATATGCGGCAGAAATCAAGGAAAAATGGGGGTCTACAAAAGCGTATGAAGAATATGAGGAGAAGACAAAACAAAATACCGCTATCGACTTTAAAGAAAACGGTACACAAATGATGGCGCTTTTTGCTGAAATCGGTTCACTTCGAGAGTTATCTCCTGCCGATGATCAGGTACAGGAGAAAATCGGAGCATTACAAAGCTTAATTACGGAACATTTTTATACCTGCACCAATGAAATTTTAAGTGGACTAGGGGAAATGTATGTATGCGATGAGCGAATGAAGGGTAATATTGACAAAGCAGGCGGAGAAGGTACAGCCGAATTTGCAAGACAGGCTATCAAGATTTATTGCTCCAAATAAAGAAATTATTAAGAGACGGTGTATATAAGCACCGTCTTTTATGTAATTTAAAAATATATAGTAAACTTTCTGTTATGCAACCGGCAAGTTGCGGAAAATTGGTAGACAGCAACTGTGGTTGCTTATAAAATGAACTTATCTTACAGAAAGGGGACAACAAAAATGACATTAGGTGAGCAAATAAACAGAGACGAGAAGAGGAAAATCTTTCCCAAGAGGAGTTAGCGGGACAGCTCGGTGTCAGCCGACAGGCCATATCCAAATGGGAGAGTAATCTCTCCGTTCCCACAGGAGCTAATAAAAGATTATTATGCGAAGTTCTTTCTATGGAGATGCCAAAATCAATGGAGCATGAGCCTGTCGGAAATCCCAACCTTAACAAGAAACGATTCGTCATAGGCATTATATTTTTATTTACTTTTTTAACCGTTTTGCTTCTATTTATAAAAGTTATAAAAGAGGAAAAGCCCAATTCAGATGTAGTAGAGCCGGCTTTACTAAGTATCCATTTTTACGATGCAATGCAGGAAGAGGTTCTGCCCGAAGCCCTGTGGTATAACACTGCAAGGATAGAAAGTATCTTAGTGCAATGGACGGGCAGTACACCGGTAACAGTTAAAATGTTATATACTCCTTCAGGATCGGAAACCATAGACGAAACAGAATTATTAGAGACTAAGGCTCCAGCCGACGGTGAAAATGCACTGCTGCTATCAGGGAATTCCCTGCACCGGGATAGCTTGATGGGGCATCTCTATTTTGAAATTGATTTTGGAGGCAATCATGTGATTACCACAGATAGCTTATATAATGTTATGTTTGACCCCGATATGATCCCCTAATCTAGGTAATAAAGTTAATATATGTATTGTAAAATAGTAATTGTAAATTAGATTGCATTTAAAGTTATCCAAAAACATTCCTAATGCTTGAAAGAAAATAAGGCGGCTCAATAAAAAGCCACCTTATTTTTATATGCTATATTCAGTTGGCATATCAAGCTGTATGAATTCTTTAATCGGAACAATAAGACCATGATCGTTATCTACATAGATATCCTTTAAAAAATTCTCTTGCTGTATAACCTTTTTCATTCGTTCTTCTAATCTATAAACCATCGTTATAAAATGTGGCTTTAAATAAGGGATTTTTTTAAGGTCATCTTCTTCAAAATCACTGATTATATTATTGTTATAATCATAAAAAATATGGTCCTTTCCATAATCAACACAATACCTCCCCTTAATTTCAGTTACATCATAACTATTTATGCTGTCATAATGCTCAATCGCCTTGATCGAATTTAAAGTTAAATTTTCATCTCCTATTAAAATAATATATTGCATACTTTTGCCCCACCTTATTATAAATCAGCCTATAAACATCTAATCTTCTAGCCTTCTATACTTCTAGCTTTCTAACTCTTCAACCTTCTAACTCTTCAACCTTCTAATCTTCTAATACTGAATTAAACCTCATTTATATAATTGAGAATAAAAGTATTACATTTCTTACCGGTTTCACTATCGGGATACGCAATATTAAATACATGTTCTGCAGTCACATCTTTTTCAAGATAAAGTTTACATTTTTTCCCTAATTTCATAAGATACTGATACAATTTCTTTGTCTGATATTCAAACGTTTTATCGCCTTTACTGGTTATGAGCAAGGTAGGCGGTAAGGGTGTATCTTTACTTATATACCGAGATGGATTGTAAGTATTTTGATATAGCTTTTTATTGGTAAAATTCATACCATAAATCATTGTTTGCAATCCCGTAATTGAAATCAATCGAGATAATAATGGAATATCAGGCATTCTTCCGGCTTCATCAATATAACAAACGCTATGATTTAAAACTAAACATTTCACATCTAAATCAATATGTTTTACAGAAAATAGTTTCTGCAATTTTTTATTTTGATTGATACAATATGATAATAGAGCAAGCTGTCCACCGGCACTATCTCCTGTAAGAATCACTTTCTCAAAACTTATACCTAAATCTTTATCATGTTCCTTTAAAAAATGGAGGTAATCGTAAATATCTTGTATTTGTTCTTTAATGGTACAATGGTCTATCGTTCTATAGGATAAAGAAGTAACATTGTAGCCACCCAAAGCAAGATGATAATTAAAATTATTGTTTGTGTCTTTATCCCCACAAATCCAACCGCCACCATGAATATCAATAATCAAAGGAAGCCCTTTTGTGTCTTCCATCGACGATTGTTTATACAAATTAAAGTGGTGTAGATGATTGCCGCTGTTCAAGTAAATATGTTCTGTTCGAGTGATCCCTGCCGGCAGTTTTTCCTTATTAACTCGGATTAAATTTCCTTTTTCCATATTTTTTTTGACTATTAAATAAATTTTCTTAAAAATATAATTAAACATATTTCCCTTCCTTATATACTTTTTTATGGTATACATCTTAGTATATCGGGAGGTTCAATACCTATCCATAAATTTAATAAAATTTGATATATATTTATTTCCAACTCTATATTTTATTTCCTCTTTTATAATATGATATTTTACTCTATAGTAATCTCCATTTCCATTCCCGAACCCTCATACTCATGCAGGTGGCAATAATATCCCACTATTTTTAGATATCCTTAAAATTAAAATTCCTCTTACCGGTTGCATAATCGTCTACAATATTACCGTTTCCGAATAATTTATATTTATATGTGCATAAGCCTTCAAGACCTACCGGACCTCTTGCATGAAGCTTGCTTGTGCTGATTCCAACCTCTGCACCGAAACCATAGCGGTATCCGTCCGCAAATCTTGTGGAGCAATTACAATAAACTCCCGCAGAGTCTACATACTGCATAAAATGCTGCATGGTTTCTTTATTCTCTGTAATGATGCAATCCGTGTGATGAGAACCATATTGATTGATATGCTTGATTGCTTCCTCGGCATCTTCCACGGTCTTTACCGATATGATTAAATCAAGATATTCTGTTTGGAAATCTTCCTCTGTAGCAGATTCACAATCAATGATATTTCTGATTTCCTCGGTGCCTCTTACTTCAACATTCTTGTTTTTTAATGCTTCATTTAACACCGGCATCAGCTTGGCTGCAATCTCTTTATGCACTAGCAATGTCTCCGTCGCATTGCAAACCGCAGTATACTGTGTTTTAGAATCCACGATAATCTTTACTGCCTTTTCTATATCTGCATCCTGATCCGCATAAATATGGCAGATACCGTCCGCATGTCCCATTACAGGTATCTTTGTATTACTCATAATATATTGTACAAATTCGTTAGATCCTCTTGGTATCAGCAAGTCCACGGATTCATAGCAAGCAAGTAGCTCTCCGATTTCCTCTCTTGCTTCCACCTGCATCATACAGCCCTCCGGCAAGCCGGCTTCCACAGCCGCATTATGAATGATCTCAAACAATGCTTTATTTGTCTTCATGGCTTCGCTGCCGCCCTTTAAGATGGCGCAATTTCCACTCTTGATACAAAGGGTTGATATCTGAACCATGGCATCGGGACGTGACTCAAATATGACTCCGATTACCCCGATGGCACAGGACTCTCTTACCAATAATAAATCGGAATCCAACTCCCGCTTCATCTGCTCCATACCCAAGGGATCCGGAAGATCAATCAGCTCGTGAATGCCTTTTACTACTTCCTTTATTTTATCTTCATCAAATTTAAGCCGCTTTAAGATAGGTGTTTGCAGACCGTCCTGTACCGCCTTTTCTAAATCTTCTTTATTTGCACTCAGTATCCTATCCTGATTCATCAGCAAGACATCTGCCACCATCTTTAATGCTTTATTTCTTGTTTCAAGGGACTGTGCCGCCAATTTTGTACTATCAAGTTTCATTTGTGCCGCTTGCTCTTTAATTGTCATGCTTAATACCTCGCTTTTCTTATTTATATGATAATTACGAAATTCATTTCAAGGGGGCTCTACACCTCATAAAACTTTGTCAGCCGATTTTTCTAACCATTCCAATGAGCCCTTCTCATTTCCATAGAAAAAGATGGCATTCCAAAGTATTAAGAGGAGCAGAGCCCGTAAAGTCCTATAATTAGTTACTATGTAAGAATAAACATATTGTATCATATAATCTATTTTATAAAAAGCATCAGACAAACAATATTTCATCCGCTGGTATAAATTCATAGCCCCATGTCTGGCGCGCAAACATAAAAACGCACCGGAACATCCGGTGCATTTTTATGTTTTATAGGATCTTGCAAGCTATCTGCCAATTGATATCGGTTAATATCCGGGCAAGTAATCCTTTGTATTTTCAAACATACGGTCAAACAACTCCCGTGCCTGTGATCCTGTCAGCTTCAATGTCATAGGATCGTTACAAAATGCTTGAAATGCCAGTTTTTTATCTCTTTCCAGTGCAGCCTTTAATATCATTTCCTGATTCTGCATATGTCTGCCCATGAGAAGATTGACACCGTCCGACATCCCTCCTGCCATTAACGGTCTTACGGAATCTTTGCCAAACAGCGCATTGGTTTCCACCACGATTCCAAGGGGCGCATCCAACTGCCCTGTATTAGGAAGGTTTACATTGGTAATAAATTCATCCAGCCCAAGGAGTGCCTTAATCTGCGAAACCCCTTCTTCTCCGGAGGGTTCAATAGGAATGGGGATTTCTCCCGAAACATATGCCCTGCTCTTTTCATTTAATTCTTTCTTGTTCTCTAAGCGGTAGTCCACAGGGGTCAGTGCATACCCCCAATATGCCACGGTCTCGGGATTTTGGACATAGTCCGGTACAAACTCTGCCAGATGGCGGTCACCCGCTGCTGCAATGACACCGTATTTTCTAAACAAATCAAATTTAACTTTGTTTTGAGACATAAAATGAAAATCCGTGACTTTATCGCAGATACCCTCTTTATAATGCTTTTCAACAAAATCTTTATAAATAGGTAATAAATCAATATTTTTATAAGTCGCTTCCGTAATCCAAGTAAAATGATTGATACCCACCACATTGGTGCGCAGATTGTGTCTGTCTTCTTCCTCAATGCCCAATTCTTCTTGTAAAGCCATCAGCAGAAGCCGCTGCACGCCAAATACTTCATGACAGCAGCCAAACGCTTTAATATCAGGAAATATTTTATACAAGGCTCCGGTACACACCGACATGGGATTGGTATAATTAATGACCCAAGCCTGCGGGCAATAATCACGAATGCCCTTAGCTATCACTTCATACATGGGGACTGTGCGCAATGCCCGAAAAAGTCCACCCGGCCCTACCGTATCGCCAACGGATTGGTAAATACCATATGCTTCCGGTGTATGTACATCAGAGTGCATTTCAGCAAAGGTGGCAGGTAAAATGGAGATAATCACAAAATCAGCTCCGGTCAGTCCCTCCTGCAAAGTGTAAGCCGTCTCGAATTTCCATTCACTTTTTGCCCCTTCGTATGCAAACATCCTATTTCCGATTATTTCATTTGCTTTAGCTGCCTCTTCATCGATATCATACAAACGGATTGTGCCGCTGAGAGCTTCCTCCATATAAAGGTCGCTCATCAATTTCCATGCCCATCCCTGTGAGCCACCGCCTATATAGCAGATATTGATATCTTTACAACCGCCTTTATCGTATACCATAGTTACCCTTCTTTCTCTTAATAAACAACTTTTTCCGGTCTTCCGGTCATTGCCGACCTATAAATAGCTTCTACTAAAATCAATACCTTAAGTGCTTCCCTCCCATTTACCAGAGAAGATTTTCCTTCTATAATACTATCGGTAATCTCCGCTAACTGCAAGGAGTGAGGCAATAAAGTGGTACTTCCCTGATAGTCTGCCTCACCTTCTACCTTCCATTCCTGTACCGTATTGTTCTGTAAAATTACGGTTCCTTTGCTCCCGTTAATATCAATTCTGGTATAAAAACCGGGATTTGCTACGGTACTGGCCTCTAATATGCCAAGCGCACCATTCTTAAACTTGAGTGTTGCCATGCATAAATCTTCCACGTCAATCCGCTCATGGGCTCTTGTTGCACAATAAGCAAAGACTTCCTCTACTTCTCCCATGATATACTGGAACATATCCAGTTGATGGATGCCCTGATTCATCAGTGCGCCGCCTCCATCATATTCTTTGGTTCCCCGCCAGTCCACCTCGTCGTAGTACTCCTGTCCTCTATACCATTTTGTATGACAGCATCCTGCGTTAAGTCTTCCCAGCCTTCCTTCTTCCACTGCCTTTTTAAGAGCTATTGTATCGTCATCATAACGATGCTGAAAAATACAGCTGAGACTGACACCGTTATCTTCACAGGTTTGAATTAATTTCCTTGCTTTTTCCACTGATATGTCTATGGGTTTTTCCACTACAACATGTTTTCCTGCTCGTGCTGCTTTCATCCCCATATCGCCATGCAAACCGCTTGCCGTCAAGATGATAACAGCATCCACATTTTCATCTGCCAGCATTTCATCCATATCGGTATAGACAAGCACTTCCTTACCTTCCGCTGCTTCTGCTGCCGCCGCTGCACGTTCTTCGCATCTGTCACACACTGCATACAATTCTGCTTTTTCTACCTGCAGTAATGCCTTTATATGGGTTTTAGATATGGAGCCGCATCCTAATATCGCATAATTGACTTTCTTCATAGCAATCTTCACCTCTTTTTATTATGACCACAAAATGATGGAAGTGATATAATCTTCCTTACTATTTAATACATTTGTGTATATTTCTTTATAATTTAAATAATTTTCTTTTTGGGATACCAGCTTATCTACATTAAGCCTGCCTTCGGATAATAAACGCATAAAGCAGTTTCCATTGTCTTTAAAGGTCCAATAACCGGGATAAGAAACCTCAGCGGGATTACAGGAAATATGAGCACCGATGATCTGAATGCCTTTTTTGTGAACATCCCTATAAAAATTGATTTCTGTGCTTCCTCTGGTGCTCCCCAAGATAATTACCCTGCCGTACTTTTCTGCCAGCATAATGGCCTGCTCTATGGGACCTGCAAATCCGGTGGATTCCACTACGACTTGAGGCATTTTCCCGCCGCCGCATTTCGCCAGCGATGCCTCCAGCCCTTTTTGCCTGGAATCAAAAACATAGGTGCACCCCAACTCTTTTGCCAGTTGACGCTTGCTTTCTACAATATCCATTCCGATGATAGGAGATGCACCGTTTACCTTGGCAATCTGCATGGCCATCTGTCCGATCAATCCCAAGACCAGGATCAGGGTACCTTCCCCCAGTTCCAGCCTTGCTTTCCTGACTGCCTGCATGGAAATCACACCGATTCTTATAAATGCTGCCTGCTCAAAGGTTACATTATCCGGGATATGCACTAAATTCCCCATCTCCGCATTATGGATATTGGTATGCGGCATAATTCCCGCAACCCGGTCGCCCGGTTTAAACTCGGTTACGTTTTTTCCCGTTTTCACTACAACTCCCGCTGCGCTGTAACCCAGTACCCGGGGATAGCTATGGTCCGTATTGATCAATGTCAATATAAATGCCCGCTCCGTACCGGGACTTACAACAGAAGCCTTTATCTCTACCTGAACCTGTGTATCTAAAGGTTCATCTAATTTTTCTTCCTTTAAAAAAACTACTCCGTTTTCCATAGAGGTCAATCTTAATTTAGTCATTTTCATACTTCACCTTTCTTTCCTATCCTTTTACTCCGCCTTCTGTCATACCCTTCTTCATCAAAAATTCACTGAACGCATACATAATCAAAACCGGAACCGAAGTTGCCAGTGCTGCTGCCATCATACGTCCCCAAATATAATCAGGGCGGTTAAACAAGGAGTTCAGCCCAATCGGAAGTGTAAACAAATCAGAGGAACTCAAGAAGATTGTTGCATACAAGAAATCATTCCATGCAATCATAAATGCATATACGAACACAGAAACAATTCCCGATATAGAAAGCGGTATTACGATATGAAATATACTTTGTACATAATTTAAACCATCTATTTTACCGGCCTCTTCTATCTCAATCGGTATGGTATCAAAAAAGCCTTTCAACATATAAATGGAGGTAGGAAGTGTCTGTACTACCATAATAATAATGAGGGCTTCCCTATGGTTATAAAGGCCCAAAGACGAAATCAGCTTGAACAGAGGCACAATTAACAAGATTCCCGAAAACATATATACACAATAAAAACTGTTACTAATGATCCTATTTCCCGGAAAACGCAGCTTAGAAAGTGCATAACCCGCCATAATACCAAGAACCAGTGAAATAGAGGCAGCCAATGCCGCTACATAGAGGCTGTTCTTAAAATACTCCAAGAAAGGAAAAATATTTGTATTAAATATATCCTTATAATGCTGTAAAGTTAACTGTTTAGGCCATACTGTAGGCGGAACTTGAATTGCTTCCTGGGCAGATTTTAAGGATACTGTGACCATGAAAAAGAATGGTACTAATATAACCGTGATCAGTAAAAGAATCCCTATATAGAAAAACACCCTTCCTATTATTCTTTTCTTCTTTCTACTCATACTTAAACACCTTCTTTCTCACAAGCATGATAAAGCTGAAAATGATAGCAAACAGCAGAATAGAAATTGCGGCAGCCTTACCCATGTCCCGCAGGGCAAAAGCGTTATCATACAGATATACACTGATGGTTTTCACCTGTCCGCTTAAAAGGGCCACTTCGGTATACATATAGAATACCCAGATCGTACGCAGGGTGACAACTGTTGCAAGTACCGGTTTGATTTCCTGTAAAGTAATGATTTTAAATTTCTGCCATGCATTTGCTCCGTCCACATCCGCCGCTTCATACAGTGTTTTATCTATTGTCTGTAAAATAGCATAGAAAGACATAAATGCATATGGGAAAAACTTCCAGATACAAAATAGGGCAACAAGTACAAAAGCACTTGCGGGGCGGTCAAACCAAAGGGGTGCTTTGTCAAATATCTTTAGAACATCCACAAACAAATAGTTGACAATCCCATACGTATTGTTAAACATGTATTTCCATGCAAAAAAAAATCGGTAATCGGGAGCGTAGCATATCCCTCATTATTAAGGAGAAATGAGAGCTCATCCCTGATGCTTATTTCGTCTTCTATAATCATTATTTTTTGCATTTGATAACTCCGATCATTTATGCAGTAAATCTGCATGAAACCATTTTTATTTTCATCCTAATTTATTACGCAGGATAAGCCGCTATAACGGCTTACTTACTAACATTGTATAGTATGTCATAAAGTATGAAAAGGGCAGTATATTTTAATAAATCAGGTCAGTCAAACAATATTTGATGGAGTTTTCCTTGATGCCGGATATCACCTTGTTGGTGATAAAGAAAGCATCAGAACGCAAAAAAGCACCATTTCTGATGCTTTCAACATATCCTTATTATTCTTTCACACTGTGAATATTTTTGCCACAAATTTATAATATTTATCATTGTATGATGCTCCAATACTAATTACTAAATATGCATCACTTATTAATGTTCCATTAGCAACCGAATAATAATTCGGATCTGTTACAGATAGGTTCTTGTAATAGTCATCACGATAAATAAAGTCCACTTTTGTTTTTGGCTGACCTTTATTATTTAATGTCTGTTTGACAATTAAATTCTTCACTTGAACAAAAGTTAACGAATAACCAATGTCCCTCACTTTATTCTCTGTTATATATGAATATTGATTACCTAATATGTGAATTTTTTCTTTTGGATCTAAGTATTGTAAAACCTTGTCTAAGGTAACTCTATCTAGTTTTTTAATATATTGCTTTAAATCAATTAATATATTTTCAGGTTGTAATTGTGTTGGGCATTCTCTTATAGCCTCAAATT
>CAZJAS010000053.1:0-13783 GCA_964544135.1 uncultured Clostridium sp.
AATGTTGTTTAATCTGTGCGTATTATCAGGAGTGTAGGCAGGATGGATAGCTAAAAAAATATTAGAAAGAGCTAAAAAAATATATTTACATTATAAAAATATTTTTTTATAATGTGAGTATGGAGGCTTGTGATTTATGATGACGATTTCTGAACAAATAAAAGTCCTATGTGTAAGGCAAAACATTAGCTTAGCAGAGCTTGCTCGAAGGCTCGGGAAATCTCCTCAAAGTTTTAATTCAAAGATGAGAAAACAAAGTTTCACAGTCGATGAACTTGAGAAGATCGCTGAGGTAAGAGAGGCTGCGAGAGAAGGTGCGCCGATAACATTGATTGACGGAAATGATTTAATCAGACTGGTCATTAAATATGAATTATATATAACACCAGTCACAACATATGTATTGGATGGCTTCTATACCGAGGATTGACACTAACGATAGCATAATTTACTCAAAGGAATTTTAGAAGGGAGCATAGAATGATGGCAAAGCAAAAGACCTATATCGCAATCGACCTCAAATCATTCTATGCTTCTGTGGAGTGTAAAGAGCGAAATCGTGACCCTTTGACAACAAATCTTGTGGTTGCAGATAAGAGCAGGACAGAGAAAACTATCTGTCTTGCGGTATCTCCGTCATTAAAAAGTTATGGGATACCCGGCAGACCACGCTTGTTTGAAGTCGTGCAAAAGGTAAAAGAAGCTAATAACAACCGAAGATGGAAAGCACTAAATCGTACATTTACTGGTTCGTCTGATGACAGTACAGAATTAAATGCGAATCCGGCATTGGAGATTGATTATATCGTTGCACCACCTCGTATGGCATACTATCTGGAGTATAGTACCAAGATTTACAGTGTTTACCTGAAATACATCGCTCCGGAAGATATTTTCCCGTACTCGATTGATGAAGTATTCATAGATGCAACCAATTATCTGAATACCTATCAGATGACTGCAAGGGAACTTGCCATGACGATGATACAGGATGTTTTGAAAACAACAGGAATTACGGCAACAGCCGGAATCGGCACGAATATGTACTTGTGTAAAATTGCAATGGATATTGTGGCAAAGCATATTGAGCCGGATAAGGACGGTGTGCGAATTGCCGAATTGGATGAAATGTCTTACCGCAGACAGCTATGGAATCACAGACCGCTGACAGATTTCTGGAGAGTAGGGAAAGGCTATGCAAAGAAATTGGAAGAACATGGACTTTTTACTATGGGAGATATTGCAAGATGTTCCATCGGAAAGCCGAATGAACTGTATAACGAAGAACTGCTCTATAAGTTGTTTGGAATTAATGCGGAACTGCTAATTGACCATGCTTGGGGATATGAACCTTGTACGATGGAGCAGGTCAAAGCCTATAAGCCGGAAACCAATAGTGTATGTTCAGGACAGGTACTTCACTGCCCGTATGATTTTGATAAAGCAAAATTAGTTGTAAAAGAAATGACTGACCTTATGGTACTCGATTTAGTAGACAAGGGACTTGTTACTGACCAGGTTGTATTGACCATAGGATATGACATAGAAAATCTGACAGACCCAGACCGAAGCAGAAAATACAGGGGAGATGTCACAATTGACAGATATGGAAGAAGAGTTCCTAAACACGCTCACGGAACAACAAACCTGAAAAGGCAGACATCATCAACAATGCTGATAACCGATGCTGTGGTGGAACTGTATGACAGAATCGTGGATAAAAATCTGCTTATCAGAAGAATTAACATTACAGCGAACAGACTTGTAGACGAGAACTCAGCAAAGAAAGAAGCGAAATATGAGCAGCTTGACCTTTTTACGGATTATAAGGCAAAAGAACAGGAGCAAGTCAAAGAAGAAGCAGCTTTAGAGCGTGAAAAGCGTATGCAACAAACAATGCTTACGATAAAAAAGAAGTTTGGGAAGAATGCCATCTTGAAAGGAATGAATCTTCAGGAGGGAGCGACAGCCAAAGACCGTAATGAACAGATAGGTGGACACAAGGCGTAAAAAAATAAAGTATATGATTAAGGAAACAGAATATGAGATGGATATATGAACTTTCGTGGCTGTGGAAATCAATAGGGATATTGATTCTGATTGTTGCCATATGTGAGTGGTGTGCAGCTTTGATTTACAAAGGAATGAAGAAGCATTACGGAGTGAAAACAGCAATATGCGTTGCAATCGGAGCGGTTATTTTATCTGCCATTTGCATTTTCATGCTCGCACGGACACCTATGCCACTGTAAATGGAGGAAGATTATGGAGAATCAAGACAATCACAGATATGATGATATTATCAATCTGCCTAATCCAACTTCAAAGAAACATCCCCGTATGTCCCTTTATGACAGAGCAGCACAGTTTTCGCCTTTTGCGGCACTTACTGGACACGCAGCAGCTATTAAGGAAACTGCAAGACAGACGAATGAAAAATTGATGCTGAGTGATGAAGTCATAGCAGAATTGAATGAGAAGTTAAATCTGATTGCTGAAACCATCGGTACACAACAGAGGGTTAGAATCACTTATTTCGTACCGGATAATAAAAAAGCTGGGGGAGCATACATTAGCTGCTCCGGTTGCGTAAAGAAGTTTGATGAATATGAACATACAGTTATTATGGAAGATAAGACGGTCATTCCGATTGAGCAGATAAGTGATATAGATGGCGAAATGTTTGGAGATATATGAAGAAGGAGCATTAATATGAACGCAGGAAAACCGGAGTTGTATTTGTCAGAATTGTTTTTAGAAGAGTTAAATGGCGATTTTTCTTTGGAGGCAATATTAAGCGCATTAAGAAAATGTGATGCCGAAGTAATTCACAAATCAAAATTACATAGTTATGGTAATGTAAAATTCTTGCGACTGTTTAAAAAGCTTGGGATAAAACGCAGAGTCCCAAAATATATTCAGCAGGAATTCTTGGATTTCTGGGATGTTTATAAAGAATTTGATGATATGCTAACGGCGGGAATGAGAAAGGAATATTATATATTGCAGCTTTAAAGAATTATTGACTATATTTTTAAAGGAATTGGGAAAAATAAGAGTAAAATACAACAAAAAATTAAAAGTTTGGGGTGAACACTAAAGTTCATCCCTTTTTTTACGATATATATAGTGAACTGTAAATGATTTAAGAAAGGAGGAGTCAAATATGCGTATTGAAGCATATAATCAGGTACAACAGATTTATAATACTAAGAAGCCGGGACAGGTTAAGAAGACATCTGGGATGAGTTTTTCAGACCAGTTACAGATTAGCAGCATTGGAAAGGATATCCAAACTGCAAAAACTGCAGTTGCTGAGTGCCCTGATGTCAGGGAAGACGTTACGGCTCCTATTAAAGCAAGCATCGATGCAGGCACTTATGAAGTCAGTGCAGGCAGCTTAGCAGAAAAATTATTAGCAAAATATGAAGAAATGAGGTAATCCCAGTGGCAAGTCTGATAGAGAATCTAATTAGCATATTGGAGCTGGAAAGTTCAGAATATGAGGAACTGCTGGGATTATCAATGAAAAAGACCCCCATTATTGTTTCTGGGGATTTACAGGCGTTACAGCAAATCACGGATGAGGAGCAGAATGTGGTAAGCCGGATTAATCACCTTGAAAGCAAAAGGCTGGAAGTGATTAAGGATATTGCCAACGTTATGAACAAGGATGTTAATACTTTAAAACTGGTGAATTTAATTCAGATGCTTGAAAGCAGACCGGAAGAGAGCAGAAGGCTTTCTGCCATTCATGACAAATTAAAAAGTATCGTAGAGAATATGAAACGATCAAACGATCAGAACAAAGAGTTGATTGCTAATTCTCTTGAGATGGTGGAATTTGATATGAATCTCTTTCAAACAATGAAAACAGCACCGGAGACAGCAAATTATAACAAAGGCGCTCATAGTGCAGGAGATGCAATCGGTCTTGATAAGAGCGGCTTTGATGCAAAAAGTTGAGTCCGAGTTAGGAGCTTGCTCCTATGCGCATATCTAATTATATGCGTTATCGTATGACGTGAGGTGATAATATGCCATTAATGGGAAGTTTATATATAGGAACATCCGGTTTAGAAACAAGTCAGAACGCGCTGAACACAACTGCGCACAATCTTACCAATGTAGATACGCGTGGATATACCAGACAGCAAAGTCTGCTGGGTTCTAAAAATTATATTACCATATCAACAAACCCCGCCTCAGTGTCTAATCAGCAGTATGGCCTCGGGGTTAATTTTTCCGCAGTAAGACAAGTGAGAGACTATTTTCTGGATAAAACATACCGCAGGGAATCGGGACGCAGTATGTTTTATGAAGTGTCCACAGAAGTATTAAGCGAAGTGGAAACCTTGCTGGGCGAAATGAATGGTGAGGATTTTCAAAAATCCGTTACCAATCTATGGACGGCAGTACAGGAATTGGCAAAAGACCCTTCAAGCTCTGTAACCCAGGGCTTACTTGTGCAACGTGCTTCTGAGTTTTTAGAGCGCGCTACCTATGTACATAATGATTTGTCCGCTTATCAGGACAGTCTTAATATAAAAGTCAGGAAACAGACGGATTTAGTGAATCAATACGGCAAAATGATTTTGGAATTAAATGACCAGATACGAAAGGTTGAATGTGCCGGCGTGGAACGTGCCAATGACCTACGCGACACCAGAAACCAAGTTCTGGATGAGCTGAGTAAGCTGTGTAAGATGGATTACTCTGAGGATATGAACGGAAATGTATCTGTACAGATAGAAGGAACTGATTTTGTAAAAGGAGGCACCTGCTATGAAATCGGACTGCAGGTAGATGAAACAACAGGGTTCTATACTCCTTTTTGGCCGCAGAATGCAAATTATACAATAATGTCAGACGGTTCTAAAAAATATGATATTAGTAATGCCAAGGTGTTTGATGTAGATATGATTATTTCATCTACCTTGGACACTGATATCGGCGGATTAAAAGCAACCTTGATGGCAAGAGGGGATCACAGAGCGAATTATTCGGATATCCTAAAGGACTATGATAGCATTTCCAATTCCATTGTAATGAATATGCAGGCAGAATTTGACCAGCTGATACACCATGTAGCGTCTAAGATTAACGAAGTATTATCTGATGCCTGCGATCCCGAGAGAGGATATATGTGCGATAAGGATGGTTCCCCCCTACAGCTGTTTAAGAAGGTTACATCGGATGGATGGGTTAAGGGTCAGGATTCATTGGGCAATGAAGTTTGGAATTATGTAAAAGAGGATATCAATTCAACCGAGACCATGTATACTCTGGGTAATTTAAGAATAAACCCTAATCTTTTACAGGAGCCTTCCATGTTGAACTTTAAGTTGGCGGATGGAAAAGCAGATTATGATACGGCTAATAAATTAAAGGCGGCTTTTACAGAGAAAAGCTATTATTTAAATCCCAATGTACAGCATCAATCAAATTTTGTTGATTATTATACGGATCTGGTAAAACAAGTGGCAAATACCGGTGCAATGAACAAAAGCATTTATTTAAACCAGGAAGCTACGGTGGAAGCCGCCTACAATGCCAGAGAGCAGGTCGTAGGTGTTTCCTCGGATGAGGAGCTTGCCAGCATGATTAAGTTTCAAAATGCTTATAATGCAGCCAGCAGATATATCAATGTAATCAGTGATATGCTGGAGCATATTATCAAAACATTAGCGGTATAAAAATAGATAGAAAGGAGAAATGCATATGCCTTCACAATTTTTTGGATTAAATATAGCTTATAAGGGACTTCTTGCTTCCAATGCAGCCCTCAATACGACTGCCAACAATATCTCCAATGTGCAGACACTCGGATACAGCCGGCAGCAGGTTGTGCAGCAGGCAAGTGATGCTCTTCGGGTATTTCAGACCTACGGGTGCGCCGGAGCAGGTGTAGATACTCTAAGCATTGAGCGGATCCGGGATGAATTTTATGACAATAAATTCAGACAATCCAATACTAATTTTGGAGAATACAGTATCAAGCAGTATTATATGAGTCAGATGGAAACCTATTTTGCGGATGATGTGAATAATAAAGGGTTTAAAACTATTTTCGATCAATTTACAATAGAAGGTCTACAGGATATATTAAAAAATGCAGGCAGTACTACTTCCAAATCACAATTTGTGGGATATGCAGGAAACCTCGCCGAATATTTTAATGGCTTATCAAGCAATTTAAATAAAATGCAGGCTGATATTAATCAGGAATTGAATCTGAAAGTGGATGAGATTAATGCTTTAGCAAGTGAAATTGCTTCCTTGAATAAGCAGATCAATGTAATTGAGCTTACCGGCAGCAAGGCAAATGAGCTTCGAGACCGCAGGGATGTACTTTTAGACCAGTTATCCCAGATTGTAGACATTGAAACTCAGGAAATTCCGATTACGGATGCCAATAATCCGGAGAGAGTAACAGGGGCTTACCGTTTCCTTGTAAAAATCGGCGGCGGCCAGCTTCTCGTAGATACCAGCGATTACAAGCAATTGGAATGTGTGGCACGAACCAGTTATGAAAAAGTGAATCAAACAGATATAGATGGTTTATATGATATATATTGGAGTGACGGACAGGATTTTAATATGTACGGAAGAACCTTGGGGGGGTCTTTACAGGGATTGATTGAGATGCGTGACGGAAATAATGCGGTGAATTTTTCCGGAACCATTTCCGCAACAGGAAAGACTGATATACAGGATGCGGACGGTAATATGAAAACCCATAGTACCGTAACAGTTGATGTTTCAAAAGATTATTTGTTTGATTTAAATAAATGTAATTTATCCGATTCGGGAGGCGTGATTAACCTTGGAAATCAAATGTTCTATTATGACTCCTGGTCCTATACCTGCAGCTATGATGCAAGCGGCAAACCGTCCTATTCCTATTCCTTTGTATTATCGGACAATACATTAAACGATAGGAATCTAACGAATGACAGAGTGGGTATGAATGCGTCCATTGGAGAAGAAATATCGTATCAGGGCATCCCTTATTATATGAATCAAATGAATGAATGGGTACGTACTTTTGCACAAAAATTTAATGATATATTAAATAGCGGATATGATGCTTATGATAAACTGGGATGTGATTTATTTGCGGGCAAGATAGCAACCGGTAATGAACAGTATGTTTTTGCAGATGAATACCGCTATGATAAACAGACAAACGGAACACTCACCGTGGATGTATCGGATTCCAGCTACTATAAAATGACGGCGGAGAACTTTTCGATACTGGCAGCGATGGTTGAAGATGCGGACCTTTTGGCAACCAGGAAGGATGTTTCCGAGGGGGCTGAACAGTATGATTTATTGGACGAAATCAAAGAAATGATTAATGATAAGGATAAGATGAGCTTTAGGGGCAGCAAGGCGGGCGAGTTTTTAAGATGTTTAATGTCGGATGTGGCATTAAATGCAGGTAATGCAAATACTTTTTATAGTAATTATAAAAGTATCAGCCAAAGTATTAATAATCAGCGTATTTCTATTTCTGGTGTTGATGAGGATGAAGAAGCAATTAATCTGATTAAGTTCCAAAACGGCTATGATTTGGCATCAAAGATGATTCAAACATTATCAGAAATTTATGATAGGCTGATTCTTCAAACGGGAGTGTAACCATAGTAATAAAGGGGTACAGATGGGAGATTTCACAATCTTGATTTGTATGTCCGCTGAAGTGGACAGATGGGAGTGAGTATGAGAATTACAAACAAAATTATGCAGAATAACAATCTGACTAATATTAACAACAACAAGATACTACAGGATAATCTGAGTACTCAAATGTCTACCAATAAGAAAATAAATAAGCCCTCGGACGATCCGGTAATAGCAATCCGTGCGCTTCGTCTCCGCAGTAACGTAACGGAAGTGACTCAGTATTACAGTAAAAATATACCCGATGCCAGAAGCTGGCTGAATGTAACGGAGGGAGCGTTAAAAAATACCTCTCAGATTATTACCAATATGATTGCACAGTGCACCAAGGGAGCAAACGGAGATTTAACATCTTCCGACAGAGAAATTATATTAGAGCAGCTCAAGGCACTTAAGGAAGAGATCTATTCCACAGCGGATGTGGATTATGCGGGACGCTATGTGTTTGCCGGTTACAGAACGGATACCTCCATAAGCTTTACGACATCACAAAGTATTGATTACACCATTACGGAACAACTAAGTAATGCCGCAATAGACAGTGTTACCTTTATAAAGACAACGGCAGATACGGGAGGCGGTAATTATGTGGATATCAATGATATTAATTCCGTTAACTATGATTCCATAGATGTCTCAAAGGCTGATGTAACCCAAACGGATGTGCATAGGATCAGACTATCCTATACGGAGTTGAGCGATGGGATGGTACCTGCGATTACGAAAGTAACGGGGAAGGATGCAAACGGTAATATTACAACACAGGAGGTTGTGCCGGCAAGCCAGATTCATACAGTTAATGCGGGTGAGATACCATCGGCTTATGAGCTGGCGGCAGAAAATCCCGACGATGTATATTTCATACCCGAAACAGGCGAATTGATTTTGGGAGAAAATGTATATGGCCAGATGATGGCATTTAAGGATGATGCTACAACATCAACGGTAAATGAAGGAGAAATCCGTATTACCTATCAAAAGGAAGAGTGGAATAAGGGTGACTTAAGGCCGGAACACTACTATGCTTGTACCACAGAGAATGTTGCGGGTGATGTGATAAATTACAACCAGGATTATCTTGGCGGCAGTGATGTGGGAAGACAGGTAATAGAATATGACGTAGGATTTAACCAGACTATCCGGGTAAATACCACGGCTGATGAATGTTTTAATCCGGCGATCGGAAGAGAAGTGGACGATTTGGTAAATGTGCTGAATGAGGTAAAGAGCCTGGAGGATGTTAAAAACAAGCTGGAAGGCATGTTAAAAACAGAGACGGATGAAACAAAAATAGCTACATTACAGTCCAGACTGGATGCGGCAGAGGAAGCCCTGACACTGACAACGAACAAGATGCAGAAAATGTTTGAATCCGGTATCACTTCCATGCAGGGTTATCTGGATGCAAACTCTCTTGCGCTTACAAACTGCGGTACCAGAAGCTCTAAACTGGAGCTTATAAGTAACCGTATGAAATCACAGAAGACTACCTTTGAAGTCTTGAAATCAGAGAACGAGGATGCAGAAATAACAGAAGTAGCGATACAGCTGACCAGTGCAGGACTTACTTATGAAGCGGCGCTTATGGCAACCGGTAAAATAATGCAGACTTCACTGCTGAATTTCATATAATGTAAAGAGAGGATGATAAGATGAAGGTAAATACGAGGATTTTTGGAGAAATAGATATTGAGGATGATAAGATAATTGAATTTTCGGGCGGTATCATCGGCTTTCCTGAGCTGAATAAATTTGTTTTAATCCATGATGAAGAAAAAGGAATGGGTGTGGGAATCAGATGGCTGCAGTCCATGCAGGAAGGTGGTTTTGCAATGCCTGTTATGGATCCTCTTATTTTAAAACAGGATTATAATCCTGAAGTTGAGGATGAGCTGCTGAAGGATTTGGGAGATTTGGATATTGATAATCTATTGGTTTTGGTAACGGTAACAGTACCCTCTGATTTGACTAAAATGACAGTAAACCTAAAAGGTCCTCTTGTGATTAATTCACAGACTAAAAAAGCATGCCAGGTTATTGTAGAGGATGAGGCCTATACGGTAAAGTATCCCATCTATGATATTTTACAGGCCGGAAAGGCAGGTGAGTGATATGCTGGCTTTATCCAGAAAGAAAAACGAAGCGATCATTATTAACAATAATATAGAAATAACAGTTCTGGAGGTAAAGGGTGACCAAGTTAAAATCGGCATTTCCGCTCCCAAGGAAATTCCCATTTACCGCAAGGAGGTTTATGTGCAGATTCAGGAAGCCAATAAGGAGGCTTCCAATATAGATGGTCTTGAGGCTCTTAAAAATCTGCTTGGATAAAATACATGTAATAGGCATTGCAGGATATAAATTCCGAAATGCCTTTTTTAGATACTTTCTTGCACTTGCTCTAAACTTATGCCCCCATTAAGCCGATAGAAGTATTAGAAAACTTGTAATAGCGATTTCACATGGAGGTGAAGATATGGCGATTGAACCATTAGGAAGTATAATGAGCGTACAGGCGCAAAGCCATGTACAAAGCAAGCCGGCAGTAAAGGCTGCCAAATCCGAGTCAGACAACATGGATGTTTCTGCACAGGATGTAATAAAGCGAGTGGATAATACCATTAGCATTGTGGAGAATACCGGCGAAAAGGGTGATTCGGATAACAACAAGCAGCCCAGCAATGATCAGATTAAAAAGGCAGTTGAAGCATTGAATAAGAAGATGGCCCATTCCGAGGCTGTTTTTGGTATTCATGATGCAACAAACCGGGTTACCATCAAAATTGTTGATAAAGATACAAAGGAAGTAATCAGAGAGCTTCCCCCTGAGAAAACCTTGGATATGATAGCAAAGGTTTGGGAGCTGGCGGGAATTTTAGTGGATGAGAGAAGATAGGAGGCTTAAAATATGGCAATGCGGCTAACGGGACTGATATCCGGTATGGATACAGAAAGTATGATCAAGGAACTGGTCGCAGTAAAGCAGACCAAGGTAGATGATGCCAAAAAGGCACAGACTAAATTAAACTGGAAGCAGGATATTTGGAAGTCATTAAATAGCAAATTAAAAAGCCTGCAGTCAAAATATTTAAATAATATGCGATTTACTTCTTCTTATAGAAAGAAGACAACAAAGGTCTCTAACAGTAATGCAGTAAACGTAATAACCGGTGAAAATGCAGTAAATGGTGTGCAATCAATGAGAATTGAACAGCTTGCGAAGTCGGGCTATTTAACCGGTGCAGAGTTAAGTAAAAAGGATGGCGGAAAGCTTACCGCATTATCAAAAATCAGTGATATAACTGATTTTTCAGGGGAAGGCACAATAAGCATCAGTACTAAGAAAGGTTTTAAGGATATTAAGGTAACGGGAGATACCACAATTTCAGATGTATTGACTCAGATGAAAGAAGCAGGTGTTAACGCTAATTTTGATGCAAAACAACAGAGGTTTTATATCACCTCCAAGGATTCTGGTATAGAAAATGATTTTAGTATTACAGCCTTTGATGCAAATGGAAGTAAGGCATTATCAGCTTTAGGCCTTGAAGTAAACTTAAACGAAGATGCGGCAACCTTGAGCGAGTATCAAAAATATTCGGCTTATTATGTTGCAGGTGATAAAGGTGAAACACTTGCAAAGATGCAGGGTTTTATAGATGATACGATTGCATCTAGGACAAAAAGCTATTTGGATCAATATAAGAGTCTAAAAACATCTACAAAGGATGCGCAGAAAAAGATAGATAAACTAAATGAGAAATATGCAGACTCACCGCTGGATTCCGTAGATTCCTATAATGCTCAAATAAAGACAACAAACCAGTCTATCAAGGAGCTTAAGGCTGCTATGAAGGATATGGATCCCGAAGAGAAAAAGCAGGCAGAAACAACTCTAAAGGCTATGCAGGATGAAGTTAAGAGTCTGACAGAAAAGAAGACGGATGCCCAAACTTTAGTTACCCAGACAGAAAATATCGCAAGCTATGAAAAACAAATGGCATATATAGAACAGTATGTAAATATCACTGAGAATACAGCGGATGACGGAACCATCTCCTATAGTGCCCAAGCTTCTGATAAACTCATCAATGAGGTTGAGGAGCGTTATTATGATAAGGCATCCTATGCGGCCGGCGTAATGGCTTCCTATGATGAAGATGATAAGACCTCTACCGGCGCCACAAAGGTATCGGGGCAGGATGCGGTTATTTATCTAAACAATGCAAGGTATACCAATAATGATAATACTTTTGATATTAACGGCCTGACTTTTACGGCATTAAGCGAGACAAAAGCCGGTGAAGATATTACCATAACAACCCAAGATGATACTGACGGCATCTACAATATGATTAAGAATTTCCTGAAAGAGTACAATTCCATTATTAATGAAATGGATAAATTGTATAATGGAGAATCGGCGAGAGGTTATGAGCCCCTTACCAACGATGAGAAGGAAGCCCTGTCTGAAAGTGATATCAAGGAGTATGAAGATAAGATTAAAGATTCCTTGCTTCGAAGAGACAGCAATTTATCAACCATAGGCTCCGCATTAAAAGGTATTATGTCCGGAGGGATTCAGGTAAACGGTAAAACCATGTATTTGTCTAATTTCGGTATTAATACAATGAGTTATTTTGAAGCGGCTGACAATGAAAAAAATGCTTATCATATCGACGGGGATGCGGATAATGAAAACACAATGAATAATCCCGATAAACTGATGAGTATGATTGCCAACGATCCGGATACTGTGGTTGCATTCTTTTCCCAGCTATCCAAAGACTTATACGGCAAGATGGATGAGCTGTCTAAGCCTATAAAGGACTATAGAACCTTTGGCAACTTCTTTGATGATAAGAAGATGAAAGCCGATTACGAAGACTACACATCAAAGATTAAGGATTTAGAAAATAAACTGGTAAAATATGAGGATAAATGGTATGCTAAGTTCAGCGCAATGGAAACAGCACTTGCAAAATTGCAGTCCAATGCTAACGCAGTAACCAGTTTGTTAGGAGGTTGATGATATGGCGCTGCCCAATGCATATGCACAGTATAATAACAGCAGGGTCTTAACTGCTTCACCGGGTGAGCTTACCTTAATGCTCTATGATGGAGCAATCAAGTTTTGCAATATTGCTATTATTGCAGTGGATCAAAAGGATATTTCCAAGGCTCATACTAATATTATCAAAGTGGAAAAAATCATAGATTATCTGCGTTCTACCCTTGATATGAATTATCCGGTGGCACATGATTTTGAAAGCATTTATGTATATTTGGGTGAACGTCTGATAGAAGGCAATTATAAAAAGGATAAAGAAATATTGGAAGAGGTTTGTGCCCACTTACGCTCTGTGCGGGATAATTGGAAGGATGTTATGCAGTTTAACAGGGAAAGAGGTGGCGTATGATGGATAACTATCTTGAGATATTGGAAGATAGCCTTTTACAGAAAAAATCCCTTTTGGATCAGATTGCAGCGCACAGCGGGAAGCAGGAAGAGCTTTTAAAGCAAGAGAAATTGTCTTTGGAAGATTTTGACGCTTATGTTGATAAAAAAGATGTATTGATTCAAAAACTTATTAAGCTGGATGAAGGTTTTGATCTCTTGTATGAGAGAATAAAGGAACAGATTCAGGATCATAAGGATACTTATAAAGGACAGATTGCAAGGTTGCAGGAGTTGATCAGCCAGATAACAGAAAAAAGTGTTTCCATCCAAGCCCAGGAAAGCAGAAATAAGACAATGGTAGAGCAACACTTTAAGAACTTGCGTCAGGAGATGAAGCAGAGCAGAAAAAGCTCCAAAGCGGCATATGGCTATTATAAGAGTATGAGCAATACCAATATTGTGGGTCCGCAATATATGGATGAAAAAAATTAAAAATTTTAAAATTAGTATTAAGTATTGGATAATTTATCCGATATATAATATAAGTAAAGGAAATATTTACTTACAAACCAACGCAATGATTTTTGACGGAGCGTACGTCCGGTAAGAGTCATTGCACCAAAAAAATGAGTCGCATGGATGCGACCTTAAATTCAAGGAGGAATATTTATGATAGTACAACACAATCTTACAGCA
>CAZJAS010000054.1:0-13748 GCA_964544135.1 uncultured Clostridium sp.
ATATATTTAAGAAAATTTTTCTTTTAGTATTGACTTTTCATAGTTGGTCTCCTTTCTCTTTGCAGGTTCCTCACCCTGTGTTTTACAGTACCTACTTCTTTACCGTTTTATCAGTATCCTGTATCAAGTATTATACCACTTTCAAAAAAATCCATACCAAACCGCAGCTATCTGAAAATAATATATTTGCAGATTGGATTGCCCAACATGGAAAATTTTTCTTCATATTCCGTCATAATATTACCTTTCATCATAGTATCGGTATGATGCAAATCATAAGTAATGTCTTTCGTCTGCCACTTTGTTTCTGCAAGCTCATTAACCGCAAAATCAAACAGCTCTCTGTTATCTGTTTTAAATTCCAGATAGCCATCCTGCTTTAAAATAGCATCATAACGATTCAGAAATTGTCTGGAAGGCAGCCTTCTTCCCGCATGCCTGTCCTTTGGCCAGGGATCCGAAAAGTTCAAATATATCCTGTCTACTTCTTCCGGTCCGAATACTTCCGTAATCTCCTGAGCGTCCATACGGATCAATAAAAGATTCGGCAGTTCTTCTTCCTCTATTTTTTGAATGGCACGTAAAAGTACGCTGGAATATTTTTCGATACCAACAAAATTGATATCCGGATTCTGCTTTGCCATTGTATGCAAAAACTTACCTTTCCCCATCCCTATTTCTATCCGAATAGGATTGGAATTGCCAAACAATTCCTTCCAATTCCCCCGATGTTTACCGGGTTCCTGTACTACAAAACGATTCGTCCCGATTATTTCCCGGGAACCTGTAATATTTCTTAAACGCATCTTTTTTCTCCACATTATTCCAATCTATTTATAAGTATATCTTATTTTTTATAGAAAGAAAAGTATCAATAAGAAACACTTTGGTTTTTGCAAAAAATAGTGTATGATAGTTATAAATGAAAAAAATCACTACTATGATTCTTAGAAAGGTTATTATAAATTTTGCGTAAACATCCTCTTAGACAATTTATTTCCCTATTTTTTCTATGTGTTTTCGGTCTTTTTAATCTCTGCCCCATGACCGTATCCGCGCTTCCTGTTCTCACAGAGATTGAAGAACGAAGTGTAATTCCCATAGAAACAAACAATATTATGAACTGGCCTGACGGTCCTGTTGTAGATGCCCAATCGGCTATTTTAATAGATGCGGACAGCGGTGTTATTTTATATGCTAAAAATATACATGAGCAGCTTTATCCTGCCAGTACAACTAAATTACTGACTTGTCTGATTGCCATGGAAAACTGTTCTCTTGACGAGATTGTGACATTTTCCCATGATGCAGTCTTTGATACTCCCAGAGACAGCTCTCATATTGCCATTGACGAAGGGGAAGAGCTCACTATGGAACAATGCCTCAATGCTATTTTGATTGCTTCCGCCAATGAAGTTGCTTTCGGCGTTGCAGAACATATTTCGGGAACCTGGCAGGAATTTGCCGTCCTGATGAATGAACGGGCTGCCGAGCTTGGCTGTATCAATTCTAATTTTATCAATCCCAATGGCCTTCCCGATGAGGATCATTATACCACGGCTTATGACCTTGCAGCCATCGGACGTGCTTTTTTTGCAAATGAGTTTTTGTGTAAAATCTCGTCCTCTCCACGATTGGAGCTCACTCCTACGGACAAGCAGCCCGACCATATTCTTGAGCCTTCCCGCAACCAGCTATTGCCGGGAAGACCCTATGCCTATGAATATTTGGTAGGCAGTAAAACAGGTTATACCCCCATAGCGAAAAACACCCTGGTTTCCTGTGCCGAAAGAGATGGTATGAAATTAATTGCAGTGGTAATGGCGGAAGAGTCCCCCAGCCAGTTTGCAGATACGGTTGCACTGTTTAATTACGGCTTCAGTAATTTTGACCGTGTTAATGTCTCTCAAACGGAAACAAAATATAATATTGATAATTCCAGTATTTTCTATAGTGATAATGATATATTCGGCAGCTCAAAACCAATCCTTTCTTTAAATACGGAGGACTGCATTATTCTACCCAAAACTGTTTCCTTTGATGATGTGATTTCTACTATATCCTATCAAACAGGGAACGATGGACAGGCGGCTTTGATTACCTATACCTATATGGATCAATTTATCGGCTCCGTATCGGTGGATTTTGCCAGGGATACGGACAATAGCTATGCTTTTGAAAATGGTGCCATGCAGAATATTCCTAAGGAGTCCGATGTAAAGCCTAGGGAGCCAAAGATAATTTTTATTAATATATTTAAAGTCTTCTTGGGAATTCTGGGTGTGGCAGGCATTATTATTTTATTGATTGTGGTACATGCTTTTTTTACAAATTACCAATTTGCATCCGGTGATCGGCGCAGCCGCAGAAATTGGCTCAGAAACCGGCGCAAAACAAGGTCTCGGTCCAGAGCCGATGTAAGGCAAAGTAAGAGAAAAAGGAAAAGACCCAATCGTTTCAGGGATTATGATTATTAAAAAGAGCGGTTTACATACCGTTCTTTTCTTGTTCCGCCTTTTGCCTTCTCTTTTTACGGGATAGTCTCGAATGCTCTCTTCGATCTCTGATTTCTTCTACTTCTTCCATAGAGATGAACTTCGTCGTTTTTACCACATAAATTGTTTTAGTTCCTGCTTTTCGGATACGGATTTTTCCTTTCATAAAGCCATGGGTACTGCAATGGGCCACACAGTAATAATGCTTTCCGTTCGGGGTAAACCATCTGATTTTCTTTTTCACATTCCTGCCGCAGATATAACATTTGGTGCATGTAACGTCCTTGTCCAGCAATGCCGCATCCTTATTAGGAAATGTTCGGGAAATATATTTAGCATAATTTCTAAATACCACATTTACTTCATCCTCTTTTCTCTTGGGAGGACAGTAAACATCATAGGAATAATACTCGCAAATTTTATCAGGTACTTCCGTTAATACCTTACCGGTATAATAGGCATCACTAAAAGCTCGGTGAAAGGGTATGTCTTTATCTATTTTCAAATAATCCACGGCATATTCTAAGGAGCGCCTGTTACTTCCATCATCAAATGCCAATGCAAACAGCTTTTGTACATCTAAAAACTTAATCGGGCCAACTGCAAGGGGAGGCATATTATAATAGCGCATATTGTTCTGTAATTCGTGTAAATCTGCAGGTCCCCAAGTACAGAAAACAAATTCATCTTCACCGCACCATTTAAGGAAGTCCTGCATAACCTCAACAAAAGACCTTCCCTGCTCTAGCTCCTGCATTTGTAAATGAATCAGCCTGCTGGTAATCTTATGCATTTTACGATATACCTGGGGTTTCACAAGTTGACTGAATTCGCTGACCATGACTTTTTTATCATTTAACCTGACAGCCCCGATTTCAATAATTTCAAAGTTTAACTTTTTATCTGTTTTTTCATTTCTGCTGCTCTGATTCCATTCCAAATCCAGTACAATATAATTCATGCCCATTCCTTTTAGTTTTCTTGCTGTTTTTTATGCACCTGCATTCCATTATACTACTGACTGCCATATTTTTCTACTGCTTTCTGTCTTGCCTCATTCTGACTAAGGGCGTTCGCCAAATCAACGGCATAAACCTCGGCATAACCCAAGCTTTCCACCTTTTTCCTCATGGTGTCAAAAAGCGCATCGTACTCTTCTTGGTTTTCTGCAAATATCATTTTCCAAGAATACTCTACAATGATTCTTCTGCACTGGTTTCGCATGGTTGTTATTTCTGCAGATTCCGTAGGCGCACTATAATTACAGCCCGGCGCTATCATTATTTTATCATTTTTCAATAAATATTCCATGGTAGAGTCCGCCCCCATATAGGATCTCCAAGCCCGGTCCAATGCCGTGGTTTCCATCTCGGCAACCGACTCCCAAAGAGAATAGGCATAGGGATAACCATTGGGATCCAAATCCCCCTGTGCCACCGATTTAAAGTTCAGAGCGGATATGCCGTCGGCCCAATAGCCTCCGCCATATTCTTCCGGCATCTTGGCCTCACCGTTCATCAATGCCTCCACTCCGAATTCGGTTAATACCGGTCCGTTCTCCGTCATTGTCCAGGTAAGCCCTTCCGGTCCTGCCGTTCCTCCCGATACCTGTGCTCCGTTAATCCTGATCCCTTCAGGCGAATAAAGCCAGTCGATAAAATCCGCTAGCCTCTTCGGGTCTTCTGCGTTACTTCCTATGGCAATTACTGTCTGGGGATTGCCCGATGATCTACATCCATAGGAAAAAATTTTCATATCTTTAATGGGTGCCAGCATAAAGCCCTTACCCGCTTCCCTATGCCCCAGAGTATTATATGCCGACTGTCCCAGCCAAGGCCATATGGAAAATAAAATATCTCCGTCCGTATATTTATCAAACAAGCTGTCATAATTTTGAATGGGTGAATCGGGATCTACCAGGCCGAGCTGATTCGCCTCAAAATAAAAGTGCAAAGCACGGGCATACATGGAATCCTTATCAATAATACTTTGATAATCACTTCCGTCCGCTTTTGCCAGTACAAATCCTATTTCATCATAGCCATATAAGCATGCAGGCTGTTTGGCATTGTTCATCAAATTGCCGTCCCAATCCTTAAATAATGAAAAAGCATAGGTAGGATTGCCTGTATCCCCATAGGGAATTAACTCCTGCATATCCTTTAGGATGGGGAGCAGATCCTCCAATGTATCGATTTGGGGATACCCCAGTTCTGCATAGGCATCCCAGCGTAAATAAGGACCGTAAGTAAGCTCTGTTGTCTCACTGGGCGTAAGGGGTGTATTGGTTGACAGTTCGGATGGAATGGCATAGATACCATCCTCGGATACAATATTATTTAAATCACGTAATGCCGTTTCATACTGCATGATCTCCTTACCCTTTAGATAGTCTTTCATATCAATGATCAGGCCGACAGTTACCAGATTTTCCAACCTTCCATTATTGGCATTTACAATCACTAAATCTCCCAAGTCCCCCGAAGCGGAGCGGATTTCGTACAAGGTATCTCCCCCTCCCGCTACATTGGGTGCTATAATATTGAGCTCCATATTAAACTTGTCCTTCACTACCTCTGCAAACCAGCCGGACTGTGTCCCTTGGAAATTAGCCAGAGAATCAAATACATCCACTACAATAAAATCCTCATAGGGACATTCCTGTTTCTTACTGTTTTGCAAACCGCAGCCGCTGATTATAATAATGCCCGATAATAATAAGGCTAAAAGTCCTGTATGCTTTTTCGTTATCATCCTAAAAACCCTCCGTCTGATATGTACGGCTATCAATTTCTTTTATAGTACAAGTAGTTCCATTATAGCATGCACTTTTTGCAATTTCTACGTATTATTAGAATATTAGGTAATAGAGAGATTCCTTTCTAAGAGCTCTACTCTTCTTATTACTTTGTCAGCCGGTTTTTCTAACCATTCCAAAGTAATAAGAAGAGTAGAGCCCTTTCAAAAATCGCAACTACCAATATATAAATTTTCATTGCGTTGAAATGTATACTACTCTCTTGATTATATTTTCAATCTCTTCTATACTATATATATTGGATTTTTTAGAAACTGCTGTGCCCAATCAAGCACTGTAGCAATATTGATGGGAGACACCTATGTATCAAGTTTTAATTGTGGATGATGAAACACTTATCCGAGACGGTTTAAAATGCATTATGGACTGGGAGGCTGCCGGGTTTTCTATATGCGGTGAAGCCGCAAATGGAGAGGATGCGCTAAAACTCATTCTTGCCAATCAGCCCGATTTGGTTCTTATGGATATACGAATGCCTAAAATGCAAGGGTTAGAGGTTGTAAAGGCCTCAAGAGAGCAGGGCTTTAACGGTAAATTTATTATATTAAGCGGTTATTCGGATTTTAAATATGCTCAGGAAGCGATTCGGTTCGGTGTTGAATTTTACTTAACCAAACCGATTGACGAAGATGAATTATCCGATTCCTTACAAAAAATCAAACAGTCCTTGGACAACGAAGTTAGAAACTTAGATAATATTGAACAGTTAAGGAAAAGGGCTAAGGATGTTATCCTGCAAGAATTAATTACCGGAGAGGAAGATACTCTGGAAAAGCTGATCGAATCAAATATAACCGATCTGGATCTGGATGCCGATGTTTATCAGGTTGTTATCTATGAAAACTTCAGCCAGACACCGGGAAGCGTCTCTTACAGCTTCGCGGAGCTGTTAAAAGTAAGTAATCATGAAAATCATACCTTCCATCATTTTGAAGTGGATCAAAAAGATGTTATTTTGTTAAAAGGTTCCTACGCTATCAATCGATTTAACAATTTTTTAAAGCATTATAATCAATCTACCCCTCCCCAGAAGGGCAGCCCCATGGATACCCTCTTTCTGGCATACGGAAAGCCTGTGGAAACTTTATCACAAGTACATTTGTCCTATCAGGATGCCCATTGGCTTATTGCGCACCGATTCTTCTGTGTACAGGGCCAGCATACCTTAAGCTACGAGGAGATGCCCGATTTTAATCAGGCCACCCTGCAGCTTTCGCCGGAGAAGCTTGCTGAATTTACGGATTATCTGGTGGGTTATTTACAGACCTTTAATCGTAAAAATGTATCTGAAACCCTTTCCCGGCTTGAGGAATACCTTTATAATGTGCAAAATGATATTACTGAGGTAAAGCTTTTCTTAACTGATTTATATCTGCGTATTAAGGAAAAGATTAACTTGGTTTATCATACCTTAAATATACCCTTCCTCAGCAACTCTAAGGTAATTGAATTTATTGAAAAAAAATATTATATGTATGAAATCTTTCAATTTTTATCGGAGCAATTTGAAATGATTATGAAAGCCACAGGAAATGCCTCCCGTAACAGCGTACTTGATGATATTTTATACTATATCGACCATAACTATCAAAATAATATTAAATTAGAAACACTTGCTCCACTCTTTGGTTATAACAGCGCTTATCTTGGGAAGATTTTTAATAAAACTGTGGGTGAAAGCTTTAATTCCTATGTCGACAAGATGCGGATCGAGCATTCTAAACAGCTTTTGCTTGAAAATACATATAAGGTATATGAAATTGCAGAAAGAGTAGGATATCGGAATGTAGATTATTTCCACAAAAAATTCAGAAAATACGTGGGTGAAAGCCCTGCGGAATTTCGTAAAAAAAATGGAGGGACAGTCGAGGATTAATCGACCGTCCCGTTTTTATACCACTTCCGCACCAAAGGGCATTAGCGCCAGCTTTGCTAATTTAAACATCTGCAACCCAAACGGAATTCCAATCACGGTAATGCAAAGAGCTGCACCGAGTACGGCAAACTCTATCGCAAGGGGCAAGCCCGATACAACAATCCAGATAATGTTTAAAATAAGGGATCCCGTCCTGCCGCCATAACGCACTTCCTTACCGAAAGGGAAAAAACTCAACCCTGCAAATTTAAAACATTGGACACCCACAGGGATCCCCACGATTGTAATACACCATAACAGACCGATGAAAGCCCAGCTAAGTCCGCTGATTAATCCTCCGAAAATAAACCAAAGTATATTTCCCAAACAACTCATATTTAACCCCTCTTCTAATGTTTATTTATTTCTAAATACCGATTTTCCTGCAATCCACGTATCCAGGTCCTTACAAGTGATATCCAGCTTTGACAGCAAACCTCTATTTCATTGCCCTCAGGTGATTCGGTTAACTCATTTGCCAAGCTAAGTCCATGGCCTCCCCGGGGATACATATGAAATTCCGTAGAAATACCCGCTCTGCGCAAAGCTCCCACAAATAATAAGGAATTTTCCACCGGTACACAGTCATCCTTATAAGTATGCCAGATAAACGCAGGTGGTGTATCAATATTAACCTGATGTTCCAAGGAAACCTTTAAAATCAGTTCATCGTAACGATCTCCTAACAAATTTATAAAAGAATCTCTATGGGCGTACTCTCCTGCAGTGATAACCGGATAATTTAAAATCATACCATTGGGCCTTAATATCTCTCTGTCTTCTCCCTTCAGGGAAACTCCTTGGGCAATGATATCTTCTTTCCAAAAGGTACCGTAAGAAGCCGCCAAATGCCCTCCTGCGGATGACCCCTCCACAATAATATGATCCGAGTCAATATTCCACTCTTCTGCATTTTCGCGAAGTGTTACTATGGTTGTTCCAAGCTCAGTCAAGGCTGTGGGATAGACTGCGGGTGCGATGGAATAATTAAGAACCACAGCATGACAGCCCATGGCATTATACTGCAGGGCAAGCAACTCCCCTTCTCTATCGGATAAATAACAATAGCCTCCTCCGGGACATACAATCACCACAGGGCGTTTTTTTATTTTAAACTCCGGGGAATCCTCTATTAAATATGTTTTCATACAAGCTCCCGGCAGGGAACCTTCATTTTTAAGCAGTATTGTCTTTTGAATCATTTACTATTCTCCTGTTCTTCTTTTTCCTGTACAGCTCTCGGTTCTTTTTCAATTTCCTTAAAAAATTTAATTGCAAATCCGCTTATGGTAAGCATAATGCAGGCAGGACCGATTAAAATACCAAAAAATAAAGTAGTGGTATTAAAAAGGAATAAAATCACCTCAACAGCTAAAATAGCTACCAAAAAAAGTGTACGCACAAAATATCTGGTCGCTACATTAACAGAGTTTTTCAAGGTTCCTATCAATGTATTCTCATAGCGCGCGCTCAATGGAAATGCATAGATAAAGGACATCCCGAATACAAACACCGCCACTATTCCGAAAATCAAGAACATAATGGGATTTCCCTCAATTTTATTAAACAATTCAAAATCCAGATATACCACATAGGAACAAAATATAGCTAATAATCCCATGGGAATGCCCTGCTTCCAATTTTCCTTAAAAGCCTTAATAAATTGGCGGCCCACATACCCTTCCGTATCATCCACCATTTTAAGTGTTACACTATATACCGCAACGGTAGCCGCTCCCATCGTAACAATGGGCAGGGAAAAGAGTATCCACAAAAAGTTTAATTTAATCATATCCCAAAGGCGTGTTAAAAATTTATATAAAGAACCATCTACACTGAAAATTTTCATAATTTCCCTTTCTTTTTGACAGTATAACATACAATTTAACAGTTTTAAAGGGGCTGCCGTCCGGCAAGCCCCTTCTTACAGCTTATTTAATTATTATTTTCTTAAAGGTGCCTGAAGTGCATCTTTCATAGCTGCCTGATCAATACACCACTTAATACATTTATCGTAACCGTAGGATTTCGCTTTACCGCGCATTTCATTTACGATATTATCAAATTCTTCATCTGATTCCGCATATATAGCTCTCCAGCTATAATCCGTTAAGCAGATTGCTACCTGATCCCATTGAGCCTGTGTGGCAGGGTCCAATGCATCCAAGGAGAAGGTGGTGGGAATATCTACAGCGTAATTACAGGTTTCCATATAGGCATCTATTGTCTGGCAGCCGGTAAACTCACGCCAATCTCTTTCTGCATCACAACGTCCTTCCGGCACCTGTGTGCTTGCCCAATACTGCTGGTCATACCTTTCACCGGATTCGGGATTAATATCCGCCGCTGTCCATGTGGTATTGTTTACCTGGAACGCGCCCTCATTAAAGGTTGCGCCGCCCCATTCATTGGGCATCAGGGTTGTTCTGTCTTCAAAACATATCTTTCCGAAATCTGTAAAATAGGTTTTATTATTCTCGTCATAATCCCAACATAATCCTTTGGGACCGTAGTCTAAGGTAATTCTTCCCTCCGGTGTACACAGCCAGTTAATAATCTCCATACAAAGCTCGGGGTATTGTGTATTAGCACCGATTGACCATACACGATTGCCTCCCACAGTACTCAATCCCGCTACGATAGGACAAGCTTCTTCAGGTACCAGGCTTTCCATAATCATATTATTACCGTAATGGTTTTCCTTATTATAAGCCAAGGATCCTGCATAGTTAAAGATTGAGAAGAATACATTTCCGTTCTGTACTTTTTCTATCATAGTATCATAGGTCTGTGTCATAGAGTCGGGATCTAACAAGCCTTTGCGGTATAGCTGGTTAAACCATTCCAGCATCTCTAAATAGGGGCTGTCAGTAGCGAGTGCATCATAAAACTCACCGTTTGTTACATTGTAATGACCGAAACCAAATTCATCATAGCCATAGTAAGCTGATGCCATTGCTTTTACATACATTACATAGTTGCCGTCCCAGTCGGGCCATATAGACATGCCATAATTAGGTTTACCGTTATCACCTGTAGGGGAAATCTCCTTCATCTGCTCTAATACCAGTAATAAATCATCTAAATCCTTTACTTCCGGATGTCCGAGCTGCTGGTACAAATCCCAGCGGATATCCCATGTATAGAAGAAAGCGTCATGGCTTTCGGAGCTGGAAGCCACATTGTGCCCGAAACCGTAAATCGTGTCCGCTTCGCCGATTATATTGCCGTCTGCATCCTTCTTAGCTGAAACCAGCTTGTTCTTTTCTAACGCATCCTGCATATGTTCATATATGTAGGGACCGTATTCCTGTAGTAAATTATCCTCTTCCCAATCATAGAGAAGACCGGCTTGTACTGCCTGCTGATAATCCTTATCATCGGAACCCCATGATATGATATCACCTAAATCGCCTGCTTCCATACGAGTATCATATACACCGTCTCCATCGGGAATCAAATTTACCTTCACGTTAAATTTGTCCTTTAGTATCTGCGCAAACCATCCCTGCATTTCACCGGAATAGTTTGCCAGCTGACTGTAAATGGTAAGTGTAATATAATCATCTTTTTTTCCGCAACCGGCTAAAAGACCACTGACCATGATAGCAGCTAACAAAAGTGCCATAATTCTTTTCATCTTTTTCATGTCTTATTTCCTCCTTAATATTATTAGTGCTATGCCGTTAACCTTTAACGGCACCTAACATAATACCTTTTTCAAAATACCGCTGCATAAACGGATATACCAACAGTATAGGGATGATGGATACCATAGAAATGGTATACTTGATAACCTTGGCATTCAATGCGGTCTGCATAATGGATTCAGCCGCTGCCGAGCTTACACCGCCGCTCATTAGTGCCCCAATATTTGAGCTTGTTGTTAAATAGAGATAGAGTCTGTGCTGCAGGGTATATAATTCCGGCGCATTCTGCATCAATATCAGGGAATCCGTAAAGGAGTTCCAATGTCCTACCGCTCCGAATATGGCAATGGTTGCTAAAATAGGCTTACAAAGGGGCCATATAATACTCTTAAAAATAGTAAGATAACCGGCTCCGTCCATAAAGGCGCTTTCTTCTAACTCGGCCGGAATGGATTCTATATAGGTCTTAACCAATATAATATTATAGGGTGCCACAATTCCGGGAATGATGTATGCCATAAAATTATTGGTCAATCCCAACATGGACATATTCAAATACCAAGGAATGGTACCTGCGTTAAAGTACATAGTAATAATTAAAAAGCGATACCAAAACTTTCTGTGCCACATCTGTTGTTTTGTTACCAAATAACCCACAAACGCAGATGCTCCTACCATAAGTGCCGTGCCAAGCAATGTTCGGCCGATGGAGACCGCAAAAGCCTGCCTAATCTCTCCGGCCTTTATAAGGTTGACATAATTGTCTATATTAAGTCCCTTGGGAATAAAGTTAATCATGCCTCTGCTTACCAAGTCATTGGATGAAATGGTATTAATAAAAAGATAGTAAAAAGGGAACACACAACTGATTGTAAATATAATAAAAAATGAATAGTTCAATATATTGAAAACAATATCACCCGGTGCTAATTTAAAGGCTGTTTTTTTCTTCTTATAATATTTTTTCTTAGATAATACATCAATCTTTTCCTGCGCTGATTTAGCCATTTTAACACCTCCTATACAATACTTTCGCCACGTACCAGTTTAGAGATTGCATTCGCACTAAACAGTAACACGACACTGACTATGGATTTTACCATTCCCACCATAGTAGACAAGGGTATGGCACCTTTCATAATACCCAATTTATATACATACAGATCTAGTACCGTAATCACATTTGTATTGGTTGCATTTTCAAATACCAAGTATTGATCCATACCATTGTTCAGGATACCTGCAACCGACATCAGGAGAAGCACCATAAAAGTAGGAATCAGGCCCGGCACAGTAATATGCCACATCTTTTGGAATCTGCCTGCCCCATCCACCGTGGCCGCCTCATATAACTGCTGGTCAATACCGGCTATACCGGCTATATAGATAATGGCACTCCAACCGATACCCTTCCACATGCCCCATGCCAGCATTTTCAGCCAGATGTGGGAAGAACCCATCAGCATATTCTTGCCCTCTTGCCATGCTCCGGAGTTTTGCATCATACTGCTGATAAAGCCGTCTGAGGCAAATATAGCAATCGCAATGGCATATACCAATACCCAGCTGATAAAGTTAGGAATCGTAGTAAAGGTCTGTACAAAACGTCTTACCCTGGAACTTTTTATTTCCGAAAGGAATATGGCAAATGCCATGGCGCACCAGCTTGTTGCAAGGCCGAGCCCACTCATCGCAAGTGTATTTCTAAGTACTCTGAGAATATCATTCCTTGTGGCAGCATTTTCAAACAGCATGGTAAACCATTTAAATCCGACAAAATTGTCCTTGGATAAGGTTCCTCCCGAGGTATAGTCAAAAAATGCATACCGCCAGCCAAAAAGAGGGAGATAGCTGAATACAAAGGTCAATGCCGCAAAGGGAAGGAACATTAAAAATAATTTGTACTTGGACTCCATTTCAAATTTAGCTTCCCTTGCCGGCTTTGGCAGTAAGCATTGGTTTATTACTGTTACAACCAAAATCACAGCTGCTATCACAAAAAAGAAAAGCCAATTACTAAGGGGAAAATTCGGAATCACTTTTTCCGGTCTTGTGGTATCAGCAATTTGTGTATATGCCAGATAAACACCGCCAAGTCCTAACATCTGGGCAATAGCGCCACCGATTCCGAACCAGTTTCCGAATCTTTTCATTTTTAAATTACCGATTGACATACAGCCCATGGCAGATACTGCAGCAATACCCACACATGTAATTAAACAAGATATAAATAAAATCACGAACGATGACTCGGATATCCATCCCTGGTTAAACGCACGGGTACATTGTTTTACAAGCCCCGAATAAGAAACACCCGATGTGAAAAGAGACATGTTCTTACTGATATAATCGCAAACTTTAGCCGGATTGAGAGCCGGGAAGAACATAAGGACAATTGAGAGTAGGGCTCCGATACGCGTCACATAATAAAGATACCCTGCAGCCCTCTCCTTTCCTATCTTGCTGTTTTTCATTTCTTACCTCCCTAAATCTATTTTTACAGACTTAAAATCGCATACTTCAAGTGTTACATTTATTATACAAAAGGGTGGTTTTTAAAGATACCGCAAATACTTGATAGAAAATACAGTAATTTTTTGCCCAAAGCGGCAATGCCCTCAATCATGAGGGGTATCTGCTAACATTTTACATTTGAATTGAGTTAGCCTAATTTCTTTGCTACAATTACAGTGTGCTCATTATTTAAAAATCCCCTTACGTCACCTATTGCTCGTGACGTGGCGTAATGACCTACTCTTGGTATAAGGAGGTGAACTCTATGTCAAACTACACGACTGGAGAGATGGCAAAATTTTGCAATGTTTCGGTACGGACAGTTCAGTTTTACGACCAAAAAGGCGTTCTGCATC
>CAZJAS010000055.1:0-12727 GCA_964544135.1 uncultured Clostridium sp.
CTGAAGCGGACAGATTTGAGTAGTGTGAGAAGATATACTAAGGAGCCAAAATACGGCACCGAAGAATGTCTCTTTGAGTCATTCTTCCCAAATATTGAGTTTGTCCGCTGAAGCGGCATGTTGGTTAGTATGTAAAATACTTTTTACATATGGTTTTTGCTGAAAGTAAAAGGCTTTTGATAGAAGCAATCACTCTTAAATGATACGATGCCATCAGGTCAAGAGTGCAAATAAAATCAAAAGGAGTGAAAATCAAATGAATATTAGTACTCAGATAAAAAAGTATCGAAGCATAATGGAACTGTCGCAAGAGGAATTGGCTGAAAGTATTTATGTAACCAGACAGACAATTTCAAATTGGGAGAACGGAAAGAATTATCCTGATATTCATAGTTTATTGCTTCTGGCTTCATTATTCAATGTATCTCTCGACCAACTAATAAAAGGAGATATAGAAATTATGAAAGAAGAAATCAATACAATGGAAATCAAGAAATTAAATCATTATAGTAATGTTTATACTATACTTTTGCTGGCTACGATTATCACAATTATACCACTTGTTTTTTGGATAGGAATATATGCTTTTATTCCATGGGGAATATTGGCTATTATTACCCTATACTATGCTTTAAAGATAGAAAAGATTAAAAAAGAAAATAATATTTACACATACAAAGAAATCGTTGCTTTTTCAGAGGGAAAGAAGTTAGATGAAATTAAAAAGCAACAGGAAGCAGGCAAGCGTCCCTATCAAAAGATACTGCTTATGATAGGAAGTGCTGTTATTACTTTATTGGTATGTTTCCTATTTGTATGGATTTTTCAATTGTTTGGAAATCACTAAAACTGGTACTCAGCTAATTAAGAATATAAAATGACGGTACGCTGTACCGTCATTTTTATTGTTTCTTTTTACAAACCTTCATAAGGATAATTCTTCTAAGAATCCTTTATTCATAATAGAAATTATAACCTCTTTCCAAAAGCTCCGCACGCTGCTGTTCAATAATGTTTAGATAATTGGGATCTGTATAAAATTCAGCATCATGAGGACACATATTAGATGTCTCTGGTGTGCCTGGGGTCACACTACCGTCAGGGTTCTGTATAATGGTGGCAGAACCGGACTGCAGGGATACATCCTCAATGGGGATGAGTGATAGTACACCGGGCAATTTAAAGGGACAATCCACACTTGCGGGAAGATTGCTGTAGGCACATACATCACCTGCATAATGCACATCGCAGGGCTCGGTAGGAACAGTGCCTTCCGCAAAATATTCGGTTATTGCAGTGCCTTGCACATCGCATAAACCGGCGATGGGAAGCTTTCCTGACTGGGAACATACCTGTGCCTGTACAATACCGCTGGGTATAGGGAAACGTTGATTTTCAAGCTCCGAATGTATTTCGGACATCACCTCACGCCATAATTTCTTGGCCAGATTGAGCTCGGTTTTATTAAGCTCCACATTATTATCATAACCGGCCCAGGTAACCGCCGTATAATATGGGGTGTAGCCTGCAAACCATACGTCCTTATTGTCTGAGGTGGTACCAGTCTTTCCTGCTATTGCCATACCGCCGAAATTAACGGTAGTACCGGTGCCTCTGGTCATGGTATCCGACATGGCATCGGTCAAAAGGAAGGCTGTGGTTTCTTTTAATACCTTTCTGGTTTCGGGTACGGTGTGGTCAATAATAACATTGCCGTCAGAATCCAATACTCGGGTGTAGAGCCTTGGCTTATTATAGATACCGTTATTTGCTATGGTAGCATAGGCGGCACAAAGCTCAAGATTGGTAACACCTTTACTGATACCCCCTAAAGCCATGGGCTGATAGCAGTCATCAATCTCGGTCAGAGTAGTAAAACCGAAGTTCTCCAGATAATCAAAGCCAAGCTTCGGTGTAATCTGAGTGAGACATTTTACCGTTACAATATTCATGGAATGATAAATTCCCTTTCGGATGGAGCTGAGTCCTTCATAGGGAGGGTTTTTATACCAGTTGTTTACGGGTGTACCGTTATTATAATTAAACGGTGCATCATTAAATATGGTAGCCAGAGTCATACCCGCACTATCGAGAGCCGGTGCGTATGCGGATACTACCTTAAAGGTAGAACCGGGCTGACGGGTAGTGGCAGAAGCGCGGTTTAGGGTTCGGCTTCCTTCCTTTGCTCCGCGTCCGCCAATCATGGCAACCACATATCCTGTATTTTGATCAATAATGGTTAAGGATACCTGTGGCTGCGGTGTAAGAGAAACTTTCTCATCAATCTCTGTATCGGTGTCTGCCATAACAGCGGCTTTATATACCTCGATTGCGGCATAGGCATCATCAACAGAATCAAATATCAAGTTAAAATTTCTATTTTCATTTTCCACAAACCAGGTTTTCATCATTTCCTTGCTGTGGTTGATATATTCTCCGGAAGCGGTTTTAACGGTCAGTTCATAGTTTAAATACCATTTGATATTTTCCGGATACATTTCCGGATCGGAGAATATCCTGTCTGCAATATCCTGAATATCGGGATCCAAGGTGGATTCGATGCGCAGACCGCCGCTGTAAAGCAATGCTGAGGCCTGTGTGGCACTATAACCTGTATCAATTAAATCATAATATAGAGCTTCCGTAAGTGCATCTACAAAATAAGAGCTGATGGAGTCATTGGCCGTTGCAATGTTTACCTCTTGGATACGTGCATATACGTCATCGGCCATAGCTTCATCATACTCACTTTGTGTTATAAAACCCTGTTCCAGCATATCGCTTAATACTTTTTTCCTACGGCTGGCATTGTTGTCGGGATGGGATATTGGGTTCCATTTGGAAGGGTTTTGGGTAATCGCAGCAATAACCGCACATTCCGATAAGGTAAGCTCACTGACATCTTTATTGAAATAGCGCAGGGATGCAGCCTGTACCCCAAGTGTATTTTGACCAAGGTTAATGGTATTCATATACCGCAGCAAGGTTTCCTCTTTGCTCAGCTTTTTGGTAAGTTCCAAAGCAAGATATTGTTCCTGTACCTTACGCTGTATTTTTTCCATTAATCCTTCTTCATTAACAAAATCAGTAAAAATTGTATTTTTTAAGAGCTGCTGGGTAATGGTACTTGCACCTTCTGCCCTCTTAAAGCCGGATTTAATGAAGGTATAGCCGGCACGAATAATACCTTTGATATCAATACCGTTGTGGTCATAAAAACGTTGATCCTCAATAGCAACAAAGGCATCGGCCAGATCCTGAGGAATCTTATCCATAGTTACCTGAACACGGTTGGAATTGGTCGCGACCAATTTATCGATTTGATTGCCCTTGGAATCGTATACAAAAGTAGAAAATCCAACCGGGGCTACATCATTTACATCAATTTCGGGTGTGGAAGCAAGAATACCCTTGAATGCACCAATACCTGCAGATACGCCGACAATGCCCATGGCAATAATTCCGATGAGAATTACCTTCATACAAGTAAAAGCTATTTTCCTTCCCCATTTTGTGGTTTTGGAATTCAGCTCTTTCTGCTTGGCGCGGACTCCTTTTTTTCCATAATTCATAAGCTGGTTCACCTTTCCGTCTGTGATACAGACTATGTAGTATTCCAAAGAATACTACCACTGCATTATACCAAAAAACATGTGGTAAATAAAGGTCTTTATTTCATATTAAGAATTGTTCACAAAAATTTACCTTTTATGCTATACTTTTTTTAAATGTTATTACATTATTCATTATACTGATTCAGGAGGATATGGTGGAAAAGGAATGGAATGAGCCCTACCGTGTGATCATAAAAGAAGGTGAAGGCACAATCATTGAAAAGAAATCCCGTTTTATTGCTACGGTCAGGAAGGTAGAGAGCCAAGAGGAGGCGACTTCTTTTATTGAAGAGATGAAAAAGAAATATTGGAACGCAAGTCATAATTGTTGGGCCTTTGTAGTGGGGGAACGAGGAGAGCTTCTGCGGTGCAGCGATGACGGAGAACCTTCGAATACGGCAGGGCGCCCTATGCTTGAAGTTCTTTTGGGTGAAGGGATCCGCAATGTGGCGGTGGTTGTTACCCGGTATTTCGGTGGAGTCCTATTAGGAACCGGTGGCTTGGTGCGTGCATATACCCAGGCGGTTAAGGCAGGACTTTTAGAATGTGAGATCGGTATCATGCGTGCAGGTGTGCGGGTGGTGATAGAGACGGATTATAATAGCATAGGTAAGATTTTGTATCTATTGAGCAGCAGAAGTATAGAGCCGGAAGAAAGCATTTATACTGATATTGTCACGCTCGTTTTACTCTTTCCTGCAGAATGGAAGGAAGCACTTTTAGAGGAAATAACAGAGGTGACAGCAGGTAAAGCAAAAATTGATGTAATTGAAGAGATTCATTTCGTTGACAAAGATCAAATACGTGGTTAAAATGAGATTTAGATTATAATTCTCCTATAGAGAGGTGGTGGTTTTTATGAAGTCGCACAGTAAGATTAGCAGCACAGACAACCCTCTTCCTGCCCGATGCATGAAGATCACAATTACAACTAAAGGAGAAAAAATATGGATGGAATTAAGGAATTATTAGCAACCCGCCAGTATACATCCCTGCGCCAAAAAATGGGGGAAATGAACGAAGCGGACGTTGCTGCATTAATGGAGCAGTTAGAAGAGGATGATATGTTGAAGGTGTTCCGGATTCTTCCTAAGGATTTGGCAGCAGATGTATTTTCCTATTTAGAGGTGGATAATCAACATATTATTATCACATCCTTATCCGAAAGGGATGCCGCCGATATTATCGACAATTTAATGGCCGATGATGCAACGGATTTATTAGAGGAGATGCCGGCCAATATAGTAAAGAGGTTGCTGGCCAATGCAAGCCAGCAGACAAGAAGTAATATCAACCACCTTCTTCGATATCCGGAGTATTCAGCCGGAAGCATCATGACGGTGGAGTATGTAGATTTAAAAGAAAATCTCACCGTAGAAGAAGCGATTGCACGTATTAGGAAGGTGGGTGTGGATTCAGAGACCATTAATATCTGTTATGTGCTGGATTCTCAAAGAAGGCTGCTCGGCACGGTAGCGTTGCGTTATCTTCTCCTTAGTGATCCCGATGAGATTATCGGTGATATAATGAATGAGAATGTTATTTCCATTCATACCTTGATGGATCAGGAGGAAGTGGCGGCACAGTTTAAAAAGTATGATTTTACTTCCATGCCGGTTGCCGACAATGAAAACCGTCTGGTAGGTATTATAACGGTTGATGATATTGTGGATATCATGGAGGAAGAAGCCACCGAGGATATTGAGAAGATGGCAGCTATTGTTCCTTCCGATAAACCTTATATGAAAACCGGAATTTTTGAAACATTTAAAAAGAGGATACCATGGCTTTTACTCTTAATGGTGTCTGCTACCTTTACAGGGCAGATTATCGGTCATTTTGAAGAGGCACTCAACGCTTGTACCGCGCTTACCATGTTTATTCCCATGCTTATGGATACGGGTGGCAATGCGGGCGGACAGGCCAGTGTTACGATTATCCGCGGTCTTTCCCTTGGTGAAATTGGATATAAAGATATATTTCGTATTACATGGAAAGAGATACGGGTTGCGACCCTATGCGGCGTTACCTTGGCTGTGGCTAATTTTGCAAAATTGATGCTGTTTGATAAAGTGGGGTTTATGGTTTCTTTAGTTGTTTGCTTTACACTGGCAGTTACGGTATTGCTTTCAAAGGCGATCGGATGCACCCTGCCGATTTTGGCTAAGAAGGTAGGATTTGATCCTGCTGTGATGGCCAGCCCATTTATTACAACGATTGTGGATGCATTATCACTGATTGTATATTTCCAGTTTGCGGTAAAAATGCTGCCTTTATAGGTTATAATTCTTAAGAATGGTTAAAATATTCAAATAATAGCATAGAATGCCGGAAAAGAATTGACAGAATTCTTAGAGATTGTGTACAATTAGTAATATAATAAAGCATCTGTTCAGGATGTTTGGGCAAAATATAAAATGACTTTAAGTCAGGGGGTATATGGCATGAAAATTAAAAATATTTTAAAGATAACCGGAGCCTTGGGTCTTGCACTTATGCTTGGATTAACTCCGATTGAGGTAGCAGCCTACGGAGATTCCTCATATGGCTGGTCACTGGATGGTGAGAGTTCGGTTACTAACAAGGTAGAGAAGGCCGACGGCACATTGCTGGTACCTACCACACAGGTTAATTTCCATGTAGGATGTGTGACCGGCGTTATTGTTACCACTCCTTTTACAGAAATTGCAAAGATGATGGAGCTGACGGATGATGAAATCTATTATGGCAGCAGACCTGTTCTTTATGTAGGAATGGCTACTAACGGTGATGTGGCAAATAAACTCATAGACGATTCCATTGCGGCTTACGGAGGCACTCGGATTGAAAATATGGACATTCAACTTTTTGAGTGGACGGGAAGCAATTATCAATCCTACACTGAATCCTCTAGCCCCTTAACATTAGTGGTGGGTTTGACGAAAAAGGATAGAAACAACGATAGGAACTATGCACTCCTTCAGCTTACTTCAGGCGGCAATATTAGTTATTATTATGATACGGATTCGGATTCTGCTACAGTAACCTTTAATACCAGCAGCTTTACAGGCACATATGTATTGTTTAGTTATCCAAAGGATTTTGTTCCGGCAGATCAGACTGCAAATGGACCGGTTGCACAACCGGGAGCGGATAAAGGAGCGGCTGCGGAATCGGAATATGATGATGTGCCCAAGACAGGAGAAGCAAGAAGCCCTCTTGTTTGGATTCTTTTTACAGGCGGAACCGTTTTATTGGCAGCGGGACTTTCCCTGAAGCGCAATCAGGAAGTGAAGAAATAATTCCAATAATCCAAGTCTTAATCGATTAAGAAGTAATAAACTATAAAGGCGAGTCAAAGAAGTATTTTTTTTTGACCCGCCTTATTTTTTCTTAATTGGCTTTTAGGAAGTCATATTGTGACATGTAAAGCTTATAATATTCTCCCTTTTCCTCTATCAGTTCATCATGGCTTCCCTGTTCAACGATGATGCCCTTGTCTATATACATAATACAATCGGCATTCTTTATGGTGGATAAGCGGTGCGCAATAATAAAGGAAGTACGTCCCTCTAAAAGACGGTTTAATCCTCTTTGCAGAAGGATTTCGGTTTCTGTATCAATGCTGGAGGTAGCTTCGTCCAATATGAGAATGCGGGGATTTGCAAGGAGTGCCCTGGCAAAAGAAATCAATTGGCGCTGACCTGCGGATAGACGGCTTCCCCGTTCATTTACTTCTGAATCATAGCCGTTTTCCATCTCCATAATAAAATCGTGGGCGCATACTGTTTTGGCGGCAGTTATGACTTCTTCATCCGTTGCAATCATATTACCGTAGCGGATATTATCCATAATGGTACCGGAAAAAATGAAAGAATCCTGCATCATAATCCCCATTTGTGTACGCAGGGAGTGCAGCGTTACTTGTGAAATATCAATGCCGTCAATCAGGATTTTGCCCGAGTCTACATTATAGAAACGGCTGATTAAATTGACAATGGTGGTTTTACCGGCACCCGTAGGGCCTACAATAGCATAGGTTTCTCCGGGATTGGCAGTAAAGTTGATTTTGTTTAAAATCAGTTTATCTTCTTCATAACTAAAAACCACATCTTCAAATGTAACTTTTCCATGGATGGGTGGCATAAGTGTTGCATTCGGAACATCCTTTACCAAAACAGGCTCATCTATGGTTTCAAATATACGCTCTAAATAAGAAATCGCGGTAAGAAGAGAGTTGTAAAAGCTTGCCAATGTATTGATTGGCTGCCAGAACCGACTGATATAGGCGGTAAAGGCAATCAATACACCCACTGTAAGAGTGGAAGAGGGAGCAAGGATAAAACGCACACCCAATACATAGATGAAGGAGGTGGTAACGGTGGAAATGATATCCACACTGGGCCATAGGGTAAAATTAAATTTCACGGCTCGCATCCAAGCGGACCTATAATTTTGACTTAAGTTATTAAAAATATCTGTATTTTCCTCTTCCCTTACAAAGGATTGGGTTACACGGATTCCGTTTATGCTTTCTGCAATATAGGCATTTAAATTGGATTGCTTATTGCTTTGTATCTGCCATGCCCGTCTTTGCTTTTTCTTTATCAGTATAATAAGAACTGACAAAACAGGCAATCCGCATAGGCATACGAGAGTCAGCCGCAAGTCTTCAATCAGCATAAAGACAAGGATGAAAATGAGATTGCATAAATCGGTAAAGGTATTTACAATACCGTTGCTGAGCAAATCACTTAAGCTATTTACATAATTTACAACACGTACCTGAATTTTACCGTGGGGCCTGTCGTCATAATAAGAAAACGGCAGCTTTTGTAAATGACAGAATATATCGGAGCGTAAATCATGTATGATATTCTGGCCTATGACGCTCATTTTCTTGATTTTAATACGGAGTGCAAATGCGGAGTATAAAGCAATTACAAGTGTCAGCCCGCTATACATAAAAATGGAGTTCATATCTTCATCGGGAATGGAAAAATCTATAATCATCCGAAAGAAAATGGGGACCAGCATGGTGAGTGCAGAGGAGGTAAGCATTAAGATAATCACTAATCCCATCTGCTTTTTATAGGGCTTGATATAACCGGCAAGTCGTTTCACCTGATTCATGTCAAAGGAATCTTCCAGAGTTTCATCGATATCATATCTGTTTCGAGCCATTTCAGTTTCCCTCCTTTTGTAAGATTTCAGCAGGGATTTCCCCGTACTGGTTGCGGAAAGCCGCAGCATAGTAACCGTTTAATGCAAGCAAGGAGTCATGGGTTCCCTGCTCAATAATTTGCCCCTTATCCATAACCAGAATCAGATCCGCATCCTTAATAGAGGAAATCCGGTAGGCAATAATAAATATGGTACATTTATTTTCAATACTTTTTAATTGTTTTTGTATATAGCTTTCTGTTTCCATATCCACTGCAGATGTGGTATCATCCAATATGAGGATGGATGGATCCTTAAGCAGTGCGCGGGCCAGGGAGACACGTTGCTTTTGTCCGCCAGAGAGTCCTACCCCCCGTTCACCCACAATGGTTTCATAACCCTCGGGCATAGCCATGATAAAATGATTGGCATCCGCCATAACAGCAGCCTTTTTTACTTCTTCAAAGGAGCAATCCGGCCGGCCATAGGCAATATTGCCTTCGATGGTATCTGAAAACAGGAAGACATCCTGCATTGCCATTCCGATGTTATCGCGCAGATTGTAAAGGTCCATTTTACGCACATCGGTTCCATCTACAAAAACCTGTCCCGAGGTGGTATCATAGAAACGGCAAAGCAGATTCATTATGGTGGATTTACCGGAACCGGTGGAGCCGATTATACCAACTGTCTGCCCCGGATCCACTTTAAAATTAATATCCATTACGATATCCTCATCATCAGCCCGGTATGAAACATTTTTAAATTCTATTTCTCCCTTTAATTTTTTTACGATACCGCAACAGGGAGTTTTCACATGGGGCTCCTCCGAATAGGTATTGTAGATTTTTTCAACAGAGGTTATAAAATTTCCGATATCATTTACAAGCCAGCCGGCCATACGCAGAGGATTATTAAGCATCCATAAGTAACCGTTTACGGTAACCAGCTCTCCCATTGATATTTCCTGGCAGATAACCATGTAGCCACCGTATATCATTAGGATAATATTCAGTGAATAAGCCAGTATTTCAAAAATGGGAACATATTTCATCCATATCTTTGAGGCCGAAATCTGAGCGGAACGGAAGGATTCATTTTCTTTATTAAATTTTTGAATCTCAAACTCTTCTTTGGAAAAAGCACGTACCACCCGATTACCGCTTACATTTTCCTGAACAAAAGTGTTTAAGGAGGAGAAGCAGTTACGGTTTCTTAAAAATGCTGGCTTTACCTCTTTAGACTGGCGATAGGTACAATAGGCGGTAAACGGTAGAACCAACAGCATACAAAGTGCTAATTTAATATTAACGGTAAAAATCATAATCAAGGCAAAGAGGAACATAAGTACATTTTCGCAGGTGAAATAAATGACATAGGCCACAAAATGTCTGATGGCATCCATATCACCGGTTTGGCGGCTCATTAAATCACCCGTTCGCTTTTTATTGTAAAAATTAAAATCTTCCTGTAAAAGCTTGCGATATACCTTATCTCGCATATCGTAAAGCACGCCCTGGGATGCGGTTTCAAAAACCAATTGGTAGAAAAACCGCATTACACTACGGATAATGACAACACCCAACATGCAGGCAACAGCAGGAAGAAGCAGATTATAAGCGCCACCTGAGATGACATCGTCTACAATAATACCGGAAATTAGTGGATTCACAATTGTAAGTGAGGTTATCAGTACCGTCAATAGTAATCCGAATATAATGTTTTTCCGGTATTTTTTTAGGAAAGAGAAAAACCATTTCATTGGTGTCATAAAAACCTCCTGTGGGGAAAGATTCCCTACTTTTATCATTAGCATCATTTCTTTGTGTCAGCCCTATACTAGCATTCGGGTGTAGAAATGAAATGGAGTATCTTGTGTCTTTCCTGTATATTATTGACAAAGTATTATGGAGAGTAGAGCCGCTAGAAATGAGTTTCGCAATTACTTAAATGGATTCGGGTGTCAAAAGCACCTATAAATCATTAATAGATAAAAGGAAAGGGTTTTAGTGCTATGCATCAGAAAAAAGAAGATTTGTTAATAGAAAATTTGGATCCCACTTTTTTATTTACATGGAAGGGAAGGCGGACACAGGATGAGAAGTCCTATCATTCCCACGATTATTTAGAAATTGCATTTATGATGTCCGGGTCCGGCAAATATAGGATTGACGGTGTGATTCATAATGTAGGAGAAGGTGATTTGATTATTATCAATCCCGGTGTGAGCCATCAGGCTCTTGTTACGGATGCTTCCAATTCCATGACGGAATTTTTTGTAGGTGCTGCTGATATCCATTTAAAGAATTTACCTCCCAATGAGCTGCCTTTACCGGAAGAAGGAGCGATTATCCATACCAAGGGCGAGCTGCGCCAAAAGCTTTTTAAGCTCTGTGCATCCATGGAAGCAGAAAATACATTATACTGGCAGGGCAGATATTTTATGCTGAAGTCATACCTGATGCAAATGATACTTTTGATTGTCAGACAGCAGATGCAGCCTGTGGAGGTTAAAACCGGCTATGCTTTTGAGTCGGTTAATAAAAAATATGTAGTTGAGCAAATCGTGAATTATTTTGAAGATCATTATGCAGAAAAAATATCCTTGGACCAGATTGCCGAGAATATGTACTTAAGCCCATTTTATATTTCAAGAATATTTAAAAGCGAAACAGGGGATGCTCCCATCAGACACCTGATTAATATCAGGCTTGAAAAAGCGAAAGAGCTATTGGAGCAGGGATTTGGAGGAAGCATACAGGAGATTGCCATTAAAGTAGGATATGACGATGCCTATCATTTCAGTAAGCTGTTTAAGAAAAGATACGGTATTCCGCCTTCCCATGTAAAAAAGGGCTAAAAACCATACTATTTTAATAAAAAGTTTGATACATTTTTATCAGCATGTTTTTTTTTAAGTACTTACCCCAAAATCCAATAAAAAGGATTGCAATGATTGTAGAATTTGCTACAATCTTGATAGAGAGCACATAAAAGACAACCCCGGAGGTATATAAATGAGGTATTTTTTTAATGCAAAGATAGAAAAAAAAGAAAAAGGGTATATGATTCAGATTCCTTTTAATATTTGGGAGGTATGCAAGCAGCGCGATGTGATCAAGGCGGATATGGTTTTAGATAATAAAATTATTGATTGTGAGCTTCTTCCTAAGGAAAAAGGCAATTATGAAATTCATGTAGAGGAAGAGGACGCCATTCAGGTGGATATGACCCAAACCCATAACATATTGCTGCATGTAACGGGCAGTTTGATTAAAATGGACCAAAACAGTCCCTATAATTTTGATAACCCCATCCGCAAAATAGACAGTATGGAGGTTATTATACAGCCAGAGGATGGTCTCTGCGGACAAGCATGCGTAGCCATGCTGGCAGGTGTTACCATTGCAGATGTCATAAGGGTTATGGATTGCAGGGAATGGCAGGGTACTATGGGACGTATGATATCTGCTCTTAATTATTACGGAATCGACCATGCGGATATTATTACCTATACTGAGGGAGCAGATTGTGTACTTCCCAAATGCAGTATTATGATGGAGAGAATGGGACGTTTTTGCCACTATTTGGTAGGATATGACGGTAAATTCTACGATCCCAATCTAGGTGTAATGGAAGAATACGATATGAGTAAGCTTCTTGGATATTTAGAAATTAAATGTGAATAAATACCGCAAATAAAATATATTTATAAGATACCAAGGTAAAATTCTTGATTCGAATTTTACTTTGGTATTTTTTATTTCTTTCATTCAAATAATTTTTAATTTATACGAAATACCCTTTTTAAAAACGCAGATTTATGATATAATTTTTGAATTATAAGATTTATCAATGAACTTTATTATGAGAGGAGATAAGCAATGGATCATAACGATAGTAACAACTACAACAGCAGCGGTGGAGTCGACAATAAACAAAGCGCATTCAATCCGGACGGCAGTATTAAT
>CAZJAS010000056.1:0-12562 GCA_964544135.1 uncultured Clostridium sp.
GGTATTTCTCCCTCTTCAACCTTCTTCGCACTCGTCTTAATTTGCTGTACTTCGGTTATCATGTCCTTGGTACCAGTCCGCCTATAAAAAACAGCTCTGTAGAGGTCTTTTTCTTCCTCAGTCAGGTTGCCGTATTTGATGGCATCACTTTCTGCGATACCGGGAAGCCAACGTGTAACACCCATATTGGCTGCAAAGGAACCCAGTTTGAGTAAAGGAACATTAATTTTGTAATCAGAATAAGTATGGGGAACAGCCATATCAAGCCCAATAATAGCTTCCACTTCTTCCGGGTATTGCTGCGCCCAATACAATGACTCAATGCCGGACATCGAGTGGGGACAAAGTACATACGGACCCACTATACCTGCCTGTGCAAGTGCTTCTCTGGTTTCGGAAAGAACGGTATCAATATCACGATTGCTGTTTGTTATGTCGCTGAAACCATATCCGGCTTTTTCTATCACTACGATTTTATAAGTATCATTTAATTGTGAATACAGAGATTTAAAATCCAATACAGGCGAACAAGTTCCGCCACCTGACAAAAAGACCAAAGTTTTACTTCCGGATCCTTCCGTATAGACATTCATCAAATGACCGTTTACTTCCACCTGACTGCCAATGGGTTGAAAAATGGCATCTTCCCTAGATAGCTGTATTCTATGATTAATATAACTTATTACTAAAAGCAAGATAATTAAGAATACTATTACTAAAAAGACTTTTCCTATTATTTTCATTACTTTTTTCATTTTTTCCCCTTTTAAAAATGCTTCCTTTGATTGTTTTCTTAGGCAACTGGTCTACTTATAATAGATCATAGATAGTTTTCTATTCTGCATTGTTCATAAACTGTTTTACCCAATAGCGTAATTGCTTTCTTGGGGCAATTACTGATACAACGATAGCACATGGTGCATTTATTGTTTTGTAGGGCTTTTTGATTTTCTATGGAAAGATTCTTCATTGGACAAAGTGAGGTACATATTCCGCAACCCACACATTTTTCAGACTCTCACAAGACCGTTTAATTTTTTCTTCTGCCTTTTTAATAAGGGCCTTGTTTTGTTCAATTGATTTCTTTAAGACTTTTTCATCACCGATGCAATCCGGCATCTGTAAATGGAGACCGCCTGCTAAACTTGCACCGTATTTGCTAAGTAACCTTGCCCCGCAACCGCTTCCATCTCCACTGAACAAGCCCATCGTAGAAATAATAAAAACTTGTTTGTTCTTAAATATTGATTGATTATGTAATAAAAAATCCTGCATGATTTTAGGCAGATTACTATAATAAACCGGATATGCCAGTACAATAAAATTGCTCTTTAATATTTCTTCAACGGCTCTTGCCTCTTCAATAGAAACACATTCTGCTGTTTGATCCAGGTCTTTCACAAACAGTTCAATACAATGTCTCGTGTTGCCAGTCCCGCTAAAATAGATTCCTGTCATTTACAATTTCTCCCATTGTATTTTATTGACTTTATTATTTTAAATATTATTTCTAAAAAGTTTGAATCAACTTTACATAATAAAACCATTCTACTGAATTAAGTTTTAAAACACAAGAAAATTAAACAGAAGACCGCCACTTCCAAATTAGATTGATTATAAAAGTGGCGGTTCAAATTAATTTATAAAAATTCTCAATCGGTTATACTTGGTATTAAGCTGATTTCAAAATCAATCTTTTCCTCATTAAATTTATACTTCTCAAGCAATTCCGGTCCGCAGCTGTTAGAGCCGATACCGTTTTGTCTGTAATCCAGACACAATACAGTATAGGGAGACTGAACCAGTTCATAATTATGTTCCTTCTCAGTTAACTCTTCCTGAGTATAGTTAGAAGCATTAAAAGAGAAAGGCTTCCGGGAAGCGGCATTTAAGTTGATTCTATTGCTTTTCATAATCACGTAGTCACAATCAGCGTGACTGCCATTTTCCTGAGGACGGAGATAATCTTCGTGTAGCCGGTCTACTTCCTGTTGATAAAGTCCATGGCTGCTTGCCCTGCACTTATCTATATAGCTTTCCATGGGACCAAGTCCACAATATGTCACTGATGACATCTCTTTTGGCAGGAACATTCGGATGCCAAAGCGGGGAAGCATGGGGAATTCAGTATCTTTATTGACTTTCAGACTCATATCTATCCTTCCATCCCCATAAACCGTCCAAAGAGCATGAATCTTCATGATAGGCTGTATTGCGATAGCGCATATGGATAAATTTGTGCGGATTACGACTCTGCCCTCTTCCAAGGAATATTGTGTATCATAAGCCCTGGAAAATGACTTATCATAACCTGCTCTCATCCACTCATGTTTGATATTCCGATCGTTATCGGTAGGAGCACGCCATATATTAAACTCCATTGACTGCTCTAAGAGCTTACTATTCTGATATTGCAGCTCCCTCCACAGACCTGTGAATTTCTCATATGTATATTTAAAATCAGGAGCTTCAATATACAAATATCGGTCATTCTCAGTCACTTTAAGCGCATTTACCGCTTGACCTCGACAAAGCATAGCTGCTGCATCCTTATTTTCCATGTCTGCATTGTAAAGCAATATTTCATCAAATCCAAGCAGATATCCCTTGGAAAGAAGTCCTGTATTATTTTGTAATACATAATTGACCTTGAGGTATGATTTTCCGCTCTCCGGAATACTTACTTCAAAAGTTACCTTTCCTTCTCCATGTGCAGGAATATCCGGTAAAAGGCTGCCCTCAATATTGCCCCTTTGCATTACTTTTCCATCGCATACAATTTCATATATTATGTCTATATAGTCTTTTAAATTAGTATAATCCATATAATTATGCAGAATGGCTTCTTTATTATTCTGATTAAAGGTTACTACTCTGGCTGGGCGATGTACATTCTTAAACTCCAGCAGCCCGGTATGAGGTCTTCTATCAGGATAAACCAAACCGTCCATACAGAAATTACCGTCATGAGGGTATTCTTGATGGTCACCCCCATATGCATACTTTTTCTTACCTTCCATGGTCTTGCCCATATCTATACCATGGTCACACCACTCCCATACAAAGGCACCGCAAGCACCCTCATATTGTTGTATCACTTCAAAATAATCCTCAAAATCACCGGGTCCATTGCCCATGGCATGGCTATATTCACATAAGATAAAAGGTTTGTCAGGATAATTTGCAAAATACTCATGCATCTCTTTTATTGAAGGATACATACGGCTATATAGGTCTAAATTGGAATAGTCATATTTCCTATCATTATTTACATAAAGAGCGCTTTCAAAATGAGTCAATCTGGTAGGATCAAACTCCTTTGTCCATTTTAAAGCCTCTTCAAAGGTACAGCCATAGGCACATTCATTTCCCATGGACCAAATAACTACCGAAGGTCTGTTCTTATCCCTATGCACACATCTCTGGGTTCTGTCTACTGTAGACTGTATAAAATCCGGATTATCTGCAATGGGTATATTCCACCTAGATGCACGATGTTCCCAGGAACTGTCTTTATAATAAATATCATTTGTTCCGTGACTCTCATTGTCTGCTTCGTCGATTACAAAGAAACCATATTCATCACATAATTGGTAGAACTGAGGGGCATTGGGATAGTGGCTTGTGCGGATACAATTCATATTATGCTGCTTCATGAGCAGGAGGTCTTTTTTCATCTGCTCTATACTGATGGTAAAACCGGTAACAGGATCGCTGTCATGGCGATTGGTACCATGGAATTTTACCTTCGCACCATTCATATAAACCACTCCATCCTTAATATAAATATCTCGTATCCCCACGCGTTCAGTTATAATTTCCTTCTCACATTCCAGTACAAGTCTATACAAATACGGATACTCAGCATTCCATAGCTTAGGATTATCTACCTCAAGTACAAGCTTCCCATCCTCCGGAGTTCCATCAAAAGCCGCCTGAAGCTTGTCCTCTCCATCATATAAAAACGCCTTCATAGGCATTACTTTATTGAAATAAGTAAGGTTAATTTCAACGAAAGCCTTTCCCTGTTCCATAGGTGTTTTAATAAAGAAATCAAACAGACCTTCCGAAGGACGTTTTAATAAATATACATCTCTGAAAATACCACTCATTCGGAATTTATCCTGATCTTCTAAATAACTTCCATCACACCATTTTAACACTAATACCGCTAAGGTATTGATGCCTTCCCTTATAAAATCACTTACATCAAATTCGCTGGTGGAATGGGAAACCTGACTATATCCCACATAAACTCCATTCATCCACACATAAAAACAGGAATCCAAACCTTCAAAATTAAGATAAGCCTTTGGTGCCAACTCATCCTTTACATAAGAAAATCTATGTACATAGGTACCGCAGGGATTCTCATGAGGTACAAACGGGGGATCCATAGGAAATGGATATCTTAAATTGGTATATTGATGCTTATCATACCCATGATTTTGCCAACAGGACGGCACAGGCAATGTATCATAATGAGCAGTATCATATCCTTCCTGATAAAATTCATCTTGCAGATCATAGATGCTATTATAATATTTGAATGCCCAATTTCCATTTAATAATTGAAAACGATCCGAGTTTTCTCTTTTCTCACACAAATCATTCATTTGTCTGGAAGCAGGTATATAATATGCACGATTTGGCATCGTGTTTTCATGTAGAATCTTCAGGTTCTCAAAGTGCTTGGGTACTATCATTATGTAAACCTCCTTAACTATCATGTGCAGAATCATATGTATAGGTAATTGTGATTTTCCAAGGGGACTCTACTCATATTACTTTGGAATGCCATCTTTTTCTATGTAAATGAGACCGTAAGGGATTTCTAAAAGCAGGGAAGCCTTTGCTGTACATGCTTTTACACTTAAGGGCTCATTGGAATGGTTAGAAAAACCGGCTGACAAAGTACTATGGTGAGTAGAGCCACTAAAAATAGTTTCGCAATTAGCCAGTACATTGATTACTGTTTGCTTCTGAATAAAAGCTTAAGTAATGCTACTGCTTTTTATTATAATTTATTTTACCGATTGTGTCATGTGTTATTAGTAAACAAAATATCTAGTATAGTAATTTTATAGCTGCTATAAATTCCTCTGACCATAGTTTTGTTTATATTAACTTGCATAGAATGTTCTCAATATATATAATAAATTTAAATTAGGTCTTATACTATGTTTAAAGTAGGTAGATTTGATTCTTTTCATACTAACCTACATGCCGTATAAGTCACATAAACAATACAATGGAGAATTTCTTTCCACGCTAACCTACATGCCGCATCAGCGGACTTACAAATCAAGATCGTGAAATACTTTATTTCACACTGTAAATATAAACATTAATTAAAATGTTTAAGGAAAGTAAAGAAGGGTATAAAAATGAGCATAACCATTAGAAACATGAAAGTTTCCGATATAAATATCCTTGCAGCAGAATTTTTACAGCAAGGATGGGAGGAAAAGAATAAGGAACAGTTTACTAATTATCTTCAGGAACAAAATAATCACCAACGTCAGGTCCTCATCGCAGAATTTAATGGAAATGTGGCTGGTTATTTGACACTTTTACATAACGATAAAACAGGTCCATTTGCCAATAAAAATATCCCTACCGTTTGTGATTTTAATGTATTAATAAAGTATCAGCACAAAGGAGTAGGTACTGCTTTAATGGATAAAGTTGAAACTATGGCTAGGGAAAATTCAGACCTCATTTGCTTAGCTGTTGGCCTATATACCAATTATGGTACGGCCCAGAGAATGTATGTGAAACGGGGATACATCCCCGATGGCAGCGGGGTATGGTATCGGAACCAAAATCTGGCTCCATATGAGGAATGTAGAAATGATGATGATTTGGTTTTATATTTATCTAAACGATTAAAAGGGTAAGACAATTAGTAAAATATAACATTTGGAGATTTTGATTATGAACAAAATAGTTTTACGGAAAGTAATTGATAAAGATATACCATTGCTTACAACATGGTTGAACAAGGAGTATATTTTAAAGTGGTATCATAATCCAGACGATTGGCTGGTTGAAATCAATGAACGTCATGGTGCATATTCATGGTTACACCATTTTATAGTCATGGATGAAAATACTCCCATAGGTTTTTGTCAGTATTATGATTGCTTTGACGCTGATAGTTTGGAGGATTGGTACAGTGTTTCTCTACCGAATGATACCTTTTCCATAGACTACTTAATTGGTAATGAAGCATATTTAGGAAAAGGTTATGGAAAAGCTATTGTAAAGTTATTGACTGATATTATCAGAGAGAAAGAGCTGGGAAAGCAAATTATTGTACAACCAGATAAAGAAAATATGCCATCCAATCATGTATTACTTTCAAATGGATATATTTTTGATAAGCAGAAAAACTACTATTACAAACTGCTTGACTAAGCATGCTCTATTGGGCCCTGATTACATGACCGCAGCTTCAAGTAAATGACTTCTGCCGCCATGTTTTATATCCATCACCAAAGGCCGCTTAATTCGTTTAGCGGCCTTGATTTAACCCCGTGCCCGATAGAGCCATCCTTGCACCGGGTAGAGCTTTGCTATTTTCTAGCAGAGCTCTATTTTACACTGGGAAGAGCGTCTCTATTTCTGTCGGTTCATGCCCGATGCTAGGTTGAGCGTAATCCAGCATCGAAAAGAGCGTGGTTATCTTCTAACGGCAGATGCCCATGCACGGCAGAGTGCGATCCTTGCACCGGGAGGATTGTCACCATGTTCGGGATCGGCGTGGGAGTATTCATACATTATATCGCAGGATGTGGTTTTACATCCTCCACAACTTTTGCCTTTCTTATTATCATGGGTAACTTGGCATGAATCGGGTAAGCTTTCACATTCACCGCAATGTGTATACCCCTTATCCTGACAGCATGATGCAAGACGGCATTTTCCATGGAAAGGATGTCCGTTGGTTTCAATACATCCGACACAGTTATGTAATTCCTTAAAGGAACAGAAATTACACAAAAGCCCGCAACGTGACTGAACGGTTAAAAGCTCTTCAATCATAAATTCAGCACTTTCACAATCAATCCATAAGGAAACACGATTTGTTTTAAACTTTATAATACAATAACCGGGATCCGTATGGCCAAGTGGAAAATGGTCGATAAACCAGTCTTCCCAGTACTTGCTTTTAATTTCCTGATCGGTCAGTATTTCAGCTTCGCCTACCAGTGTTATATTTTGACCCTCCAAGCGATAACACACGCTGGCCCGCTTATCCTGAAGCAATCTCTTTGTTTTATTAGCATTCAAGCCTGTAGCAAAATATGCCTCCAATAAATTTTCCGGCTGAACGGTTGATACCGTTGAAACATGGGGGTAACCATTTTCGTCTATGACACCAAAATATGCCACGTCACAGCTTTTTATAATTTCATTTGCTTTTCCAAATAGATTTGTATCCATTAAATTTCCTCTCCTTGAAATCTTCTAATCTTATTGTCTGTTCCGCATAGCTTATGAACCGCTTGTAAAATATCCTCTTTATAAGCTTTTGCATCCTTCTCCTGTAAATCTACAATTACATCCCAAACCTCCGGTGTATAGCGGAACTTGCCCACCGCTGCCCCACAGAATCTACCGCCGATCATGATATAATATAATGTATCGGGACAGGAGTGGGGATATTTATCTTTGAGGATATGTTCATATGATTTTACTAAAAAATCATTGCGGTGCATTGCATATACAGACTTTTGCGGCTCGCCAGTATAGGTTTTGAGCAATTTTGCATCTGTTGCAAGGAGATACCCTCCCTCTGACTGAAGCAAAATACCCTCATCCAGTAAAGCTTCTATGGCTGCACTTATTTCTTTGCCCGGCAGCTTATAATAAGAAATTGCCATTTGCTCATCAAACAGTACATGACGGTACGCAAACCGCTGTAATACTATCTTAAGAGCTTCGATATGACTATATTTATGTAAATCCACATCCGGGAACATTTCGGTGAATTGATACCAGCCACGATCCCAACCGCTGTCATATTGATCCTCATACAGTAAAAACGCCTTCTGCAAACGATGCAATGCCGGTGTTATTTCTTTTACCAGCATCCCCGTGGATTCTTTCATCTGCTGTATGTTGAGCGGTCCCTCTTGCTGAATCAGTTCCAGTAATTCAAGCTGCCGGAAGGATGGCTTATCTAGCGGTTTACAATACAGACAGGCAAACAGCTCCATATCCTCAGACATGATCCAGCCAAGATTACCACCTGCTAATCTTGCTTTTGCAAGCAACCTGTCTGCCTGACGGTGCCGGTTAAACTCCATATCATCAAAATCTGCTCGATAGGTCAGCGACGGAGGATCCCCAAACCCGTTCCAATACACATTTAAACCGGGCTGCAAATCTCGGTAAAGCTCTATGTAATCAGCTTCGTCCGCCTTCTGTGTAAGATGCTGCCGCTCCATGCAAAGAGCAAGTATCTTATCATTATTTATCATATATCATTCATCCTTTCTATTATGTCGCAACCGTTTTAGTGTGAAATAAAGCATTTCACAATCCTGATTTGTATGTCCTTATACCAGTATATCAAAAGAACACGACAACTGTATGTCATGTTCAATTATGTTAATTCTTTATATTTATTTCTAATACTTTCAACCATTACTGCAAATTCTTCACTTACATCTTTGGGTGATAAAATTTCTGCCTTATCTCCAAATCCCAATATCCAGCTGAATACATAGTCCTTATTGGTATAGCCATAATCCAGCAAGAGACCATCGGGTGTATCCTTGTAGCAATTTAATCCATACTCTTCAATTAGCCTATAACGCATACTTTTATCAAATAGGATTTGCATATGATAACGATCAGGGAATGCATCCGAACCGTTTGCTTTTTCCACGGGAATAGGACGAGGAGAAAATTTCTCAACTTCCAAATGCATATTCCACAGACGGTTAAGCTTAAAGCGTCTAAAATCTTCACGCATTTTACACCAACCAAAAAGATACCATGTGTTCCAACGAAACTCGATAAAATACGGTTCAACACTGCGTCTCATCTCACCCTTGCTGTAATAATAATCAAAACTGATTGTTCTGCTATCAAGGATTGCTTGTTTTAAAAATGCTATTTTCTCCGAAAGGCTGTCCTTGTAATGTGATGAGAGATCAATTACCACACAGTCGGTCAGCGATACCATTGCATTGTTATCAGGCGCCAGTTTAAGCATCAGACTTTCCAAATTAGAGGTTATTGATACCGAATCAAGCCCCTTCAGTGCGGCAACAAGATGATTTAACTCATCTACAGTCAATACGCTCTTATTAATTTTATAGCCTTCCATAATAGAAATGCCACCGTCACTGCCCTGTTTTGTTACAATGGGAATCCCTGCTAGGCATAGTAAATCTATGTCACGCAAAATCGTCCTGCGGGACACTTCAAACCGCCTGGCAAGCTCCGGTGCGGTAGTTTTTTCATTTTGCAGTAAAACAGTTAAGATGCCGATTAAACGGTCTATTTTCATAACAGCCACCAATTTTTATACAAGCCACTCACCGGTTTCCAGATTAATAAACTGCTCAAGTTTGATATCCGCATGAAAATCCTTTCCATATTCACCTTCTCTGGTCTGATTATCCAGTTTGAATGATATGTTATAAAACCGGTCCTTCTTAGTTTTACGGATAAGTTTATTTTCTATAAAATATTCTATTACACGTTTGTGTGCTTCTATATCATCACAATTTAAGTAGAAACACGAAACGCCTTCATCCTCATCACTATGCTTTGATTCACTGACAATACCCTTTCTTACTGCTTCTTCACAGATTTTTGAAACAAACTCCTTATCTGTGAAAAAATACATCTATTTCCCTACTTTATTCTCATCAAATTGTGCATTATCATCTACATAGTATACCCAACCAGATATTTTCATTATTTTCATTTGCATACCTCTCATTTGAAAATTATCACATAGGAACTCTCATTATAACATAGAGTTTTATAAATTTCTGCTGCTACATTTTGGAGCCAGCGGTGAGGAATAAATTTTATTGTTTCCTCCCCCAAATCAATATTTTCATGTTTATTCTACTTATCCACTTTTTTGTTTCTTTGACTATAGTTATGCACACCCCATAGGTCTGACACTCCAATTCCTAAGACTTGTGGATAAATATTCTGTTGTTTTGTGTTCCATTTAACCACTACCTGTGATAAAATAATCTTGTTATTCGAGATACACTGTTGTGTATCTCAAAGTGTAGGATACATCTTCATCCGTTACTGTCAGTCCTCGAAAACTTTCCAGTAGCCCTGAAGATGTATTTTTTATTGTCTGCTTTAGCTCCTTGATATATGGATTCCATGCCAGATAAAGCTGCATCAGGATATCCGATATCTGCGTCAGTAGATAATGATTCTTCATGGCATTGCTGTTTTTACTGTTGAGATGCTCAATTCGATAGATTCCATTTTTCTGGTTATTAAATCCTTCATTTTCGATTTTCCATCTACCTCTTCCTGCAAATATCATTTCTTCCAGATTTCGTTTCGTAAGTTCCAGATTGGTCACCCATTGGAAACATACTGTCTGCTTATTTCCTTCTTTGTCCTTCACTTCGTATTCGTACTCAAATACGTTCATGGTCTCTTTTTTTCCAGCCACTTCTTCTACATGATTCGCAAAAAATCCTGTTCCCTTTTCTTTGCACAGTCCAGTTTGACGTACTGCATCTTCTCCTGATTTGATCCATTCAAACCCTTCATCCAGCTTTTTCTGCCTGGTATCTTTCTGGGTAAACAGATACTTCCAATGGTATGTTTTACTGCAAAGCTTCATAAATGGTTCTGTTGCATAAAGAGCATCGCCCTGAATACAGATTGGAAGTCTTGGATATTCTTTTTTTATCTTCTTCAACAATCGTTTTGCTGCCTTGATCTCGCAGTCCTGCTTTCATCTATGGGAGTATTGGAATCTTTTTCCTTAGAAATCCCCCAAGAAGCATCCGCCATTTTTTCAAATACATCCCTGGGATATAGGATTTCAGAGAGCTCTTCCTGTGTCCCCGGACGAATCCCTCCGGCTGCATATTCGGCTCCTGCACACCTAACAACTTCTAAATATTCCTCCGTACGGCTTTTTAATTCCGGTATATGAAACAGCTCTCCCTGTCCGCAAAGGATTGAAGTATAATTGCCCTTGCCGCAAAAGTGATCAAACATGGAGATAACAGAATCATAATTGCCTTGAGAAGTATAAAATCCACAGGTTGAAATGATAACATGCTTTTGATGTGTTAAATCATAACGTGATGGATGGTCACCGCTCTCGGAACCCTCCGCCATAAAAGGAAGATTTAAAGGAAGCTGCCGGTCAATGAGGTTTTTTAGACCTCCGGGAACATTATAATAATACAAGGGAAAGGACCAAATTATCACATCCGCTGCGATTATTTTTGTAAGAATCTCATTCATATCATCCTGAATAATACAAGTCCCCGGTGTTTTATTCCAGCATGAAAAGCAACCCAAACAGCTCTTTATATCAGCCTTCGCAACATTAATAATCTCCGCATCCTCCCACTTTGCTCCGCTTAAAAATGCACGGGTCAGACATATGGTATTACTGCGTTCACTCTTAGGCGAACCGTTAATCACTAAGACCTTCATCCTTTCACCTCCTTTTCTAATATAGCAATTACTTTGTCTGCCCAATTGATTCCGGCTTCAAAATACGATTCTCCGTAAAGCACAGTCATTTCCCAATATCTTGACTTCCCCGCATCACCTATCATCTCTCCGTATTCAGAAATTGCATCATAGGCCGCATTTAATCCCTCACTGCTTTCAATACATTTTTGCCGATAGGCACGAAGCATTTCCAGAGATTGCTCCGTGCTCATTTCGCCGCCAAAGAATATACGCATTAGAAACGGACTCCGAAGACTCATAGCATCGGCAATATCCGATTCCGGTAAGGATAACCAAGTAAAAAGCTCCTCACTACCGCTGTCTGTTATAGAATATAATCGTTTATTGGGTTTTTCATTCTGAATAATTCGTTTGCTCATTAGCCATCCACGATGCTCCATCGCATTCAATTCACGGTAAATTTGACTGGTCTTTGCCTGCCAAAAAAATGATAATGAAGCTTTAAATGCCTTGTCTAATTCATAACCCGTCATGGGTCCATAATGTAAGAGTCCTAATAATCCATGTTTCAGTGACATACTGACACCCCTCTCCTTCTCATATTCAACAAGTTGATTATATCACATTAGGATTATCTCGTAAAGATTAAATTTTGCATAGCATAATTTTAATATATTTTATAAAAAGAATCTTTCAATATCCTCTTGAATGCTCTTGAATGCATAATTCCTCTTACTCATTTCAAGCTACCTATGAAAACTATAACGGTACCTGCAAGGCAGGTGGCTTATTCTTATTAGTAAATCAAAAAACGAAGTAGAAAAATCTACTTCGCAATAAAGTCAAGCTTTTTGGGTGGGTACAATATATCCTTTACTTTTTATATAATTATATTTCCTTCTAA
>CAZJAS010000057.1:0-12474 GCA_964544135.1 uncultured Clostridium sp.
GCATTTCACGATCTTGATTTGTATGTCCGCTAAAGCGGACGGAAGGGAGTTAGTATGAGTAAAAAAACATATGCGGAAAGAAATTTAAAGTTTGAAACCTTGCAGTTGCATGTAGGCCAGGAACAGGCGGATCCTGTAACAGATTCAAGAGCGGTTCCCATTTATCAGACTTCTTCTTATGTATTAAAAACAGTGAGCATGCAGCGGCCAGGTTTGGCCTGAGCGATGCAGGAAATATTTACGGAAGGTTAACAAATCCCACCGAGGATATCTTTGAAAAGAGAATTGCGGCATTAGAGGGGGGTGTGGCTGCTCTGGCAGTAGCATCAGGTGCTGCAGCGGTATCCTATACGATACAGAATTTGGCACAGGCGGGTGACCATATCGTATCCCTTAAAAACATTTATGGCGGAAGCTATAACCTCCTTGCACATACCTTACCGCAATACGGTATTAAAACAGTATTTGTAGATCCCTTTGATTATGCAGCAATCGAAAATGCGATACAGGATAATACAAAAGCTATCTTTGCTGAAACCTTGGGAAATCCCAATTCTGATGTAGTGGATATTGAAAAGCTGGCGGGTATTGCTCATGCGCATAAGATTCCGTTGGTAGTGGATAATACCTTTGCAACACCTTATCTGGTGCGTCCCATTGAGTATGGAGCGGATATTGTAATCCATTCCGCAACAAAATTTATCGGTGGTCACGGCACAACCATCGGAGGCGTTATTATTGACAGCGGTAAATTTGATTGGGAAGGCAGCGGTAAGTTTGCTTCTCTGACAGAACCAAATCCCAGCTACCATGGAATCAGCTTTACTAAGGCAGTCGGTCCTGCGGCTTTTGTAACAAAAATACGAGCCATCTTGCTACGTGATACAGGTGCCACTCTTTCACCCATCCATGCCTTTATCTTCTTGCAGGGATTAGAAACTCTGTCTTTGCGTGTAGAAAGACATGTGGAAAATGCAATAAAGGTAGTGGATTATTTACATAATCATCCTCAGGTAGAGTTGGTGAACCATCCGTCCGTATCAAAGGATGAGGAGCAGAAGAAGTTATATCAAAAATATTTCCCGGGTGGGGGCGGCTCTATCTTTACTTTTGAAATCAAGGGCGATGCAAATAAGGCAACGAAATTTATTGATAACCTGGAATTATTCAGCTTACTTGCCAATGTTGCGGATGTGAAATCACTGGTTATTCATCCCGCTTCCACAACTCATTTCCAATTAAGCGATGCGGAATTGACAGATCAGGGCATTAAGCCGAATACGATTCGCTTGTCAATCGGAACGGAAAATATCGATGATATTATAGAAGATTTGGCGGAAGCATTTAAAGCGGTAGAATAACCTAAATATAATAATCATAAAAAAGGGTATCAAATAAGGCGGACTGATGATACAATAATAGTACATTTATCCGCCTTATTTTTGTTGTAGAATAAAGTCTGTCATTGCGGATTATCATAGCGATTACCGGACTTAGATGGAGGAAATATTGAATATGCAATATTTTATTTCTTTTTTGGAAGGGATTATTACATTTGTATCGCCCTGCCTGCTTCCTATGCTGCCGGTCTATCTTTCCTATTTTGCAAATGGGGAAAATAACCGGAAAAAGACATTATCCAATGCCATTGCTTTTATTATGGGATTTACAGTGGTTTTTTTACTGCTTGGCATTTTTGCTGGATCATTAGGTGGTTTATTGCAAAGATATAAAACCATAGTTAATTTAGTCACAGGTGGTATTGTAGTGATTTTGGGATTGAATTTTAGCGGGCTTTTACAAATCGGTTTTCTAAACAGGATAAACAAGCCCGATGTACAGATTAAAACAGATAATGTGTTTTCCACCTTTTTATTCGGCATCATATTCTCTATCGGATGGACTCCCTGTGTTGGGGCGTTCTTAGGTTCGGCATTGATGCTTGCCTCTGAAAGAGGGACTGTGGCGGAAGGCTTTTTTATGCTTTTGCTATATTCCCTGGGTTTGGGAATCCCTTTTTTAATCAGCGCCCTCTTATTGGATCGCTTAAAGGGAACCTTTGATTTTATTAAAAGAAACTATATATGGATTAATCGGATAGCAGGAATTTTTCTGATTATAGTAGGTATCAGTATGATGACAGGATGGTTTGGCAGGTTACTTACTATATTAAGCAGACAGTAATGCAGGTTTTAATTTGAAAACAGTTTAGAAAAGGGATGATTATGAAAAAATATGGAAAAATGATAATCAGCATCATTGCACTAATTATAATAATCGGGGGAAGCACTATTGTATATAATAAGCTTTCAGCGCAGTATCGCCCAAATGGATTAAACCAGGTTGGAGAGAATGATAACGGGGATTTGTCGGAAGAATCAAAAACTAGTTCCCAAGATGGTGTAGATGATGAGAGTACAACAGAAGGTACTTCGGATGAGGAACCGGATATTCTACCGGCACCTGATTTTACGGTAGAAAATGCCCTTGGGGAAGAGGTAATGTTAACTGATTTTGTGGGAAAGCCCATTGTTCTTAATTTCTGGGCAAGCTGGTGCGGACCCTGTAAGAATGAAATGCCTGATTTTCAGACGGTCTATAATACGTATGGGGCGGATGTGGTTTTCTTGATGGTTAATATGACGGATGGCAGTCGTGAAACAAAGGAAACAGCGATGGCTTTTATTGAGGAACAGCAATATACATTTCCTGTGTATTATGATGTGGAGCAGGAAGCGGCATATGCTTATTATGTAACCTCTGTTCCGGTCACCTATTTTATTGATACGGAAGGATATGTGGCGGCATATGGACAGGGTTCTTTGAAGCAGGAAACTATATTAGAGGGTTTAGAGATGTTGGGTGTTACAACAAAATAAGGAGGAGCGGTATATGGGGCGAAATCATGAGATTACGAAGAAACAGTCTCTGTTAACAAAGGAAGGCAATATCGCAGAATGCGGTTGGTCGAAAAGTCAGCTTCAGACTTACAGCAGGGCAGATATTAAAGCATCCAAACTCCGTATCAAGGAATGGGATTATTATCTGGTGATGGGACAGGGCTTCGGGGTAGCACTGACATTATCGGATGATGGCTATATCGGTTTGCAATCCGCATCCTTGTTAGATTTTAAAGAAAACAAGGATTATACTCAAACCATATTAAATGTACTTCCTCTGGGAAAATATAAATTGCCTGCAAATTCCTCCGAGGGTGATACAGTTTATGAAGACAAACTGTTACAGATGAAATTTCAGGTGAAGAAGGAAAATGAGACAGACAGGATTAGGATATTAGACTGCCACTTTAAAAAATTTTTGGACGGAAAAGATTTTAAATGCCATATTGAGCTTAGTGAGCCACCCATGGATAGCATGACGATTGCAACTCCTTGGAAAAATAAAAAGAAAGCATTTTATTATAATAAAAAAATCAATTGCATGCGCGCGAAAGGATATGCCCAGTGCGGTGATATCCGTTATGAATTTAATCCCGAAACAGATTTTGGTACCTTGGACTGGGGAAGAGGCGTATGGACCTATGACAATACCTGGTATTGGGGAAGCGGAAATTGCGATTTAGAGGGACATAGCTTTGGTTTTAATCTGGGCTATGGGTTCGGAGACAATAGCGCGGCCACGGAAAATGTTATTTTCTATGACGGGAAAGCACATAAGCTGGACGATATCACCTTTCAGATACCACTTGATGAAAAGGGCAGGGAGGAGTATATGAAACCATGGAAGTTTACTTCCAGTGACGGCCGGTTCGAAATGGATTTTATTCCTGTAATGGACAGAGCGGCCCGCATTAGCGCCCTAGTAATTGAAACTGACCAGCATCAGGTATTTGGTAAAATGTCGGGGAAAGCTATATTAGATGACGGAACCGTACTACATATCAAGGATTGTATGTGTTTTGCGGAAAAGGTACATAACAGATATTAAAGGATTTGTTAAGAGAAAGTAGGAAATAAGTAAATGATTCAGGAATCGGATAAAAGGATAATTAATATCGTACAGAAGCAGAGGAAGTTTTTTGCTGAGGGCACTACAAAAACCTATGGATTTAGAATGGCGGCACTGACCAGGTTAGAGCTGGCATTAGATGTTTATGAAGGAGAATTAAACAAGGCCTTGCAGAAGGATTTGAATAAGTCGGCATCGGAGAGCTATTTGACGGAAATAGGAATGGCAAAAAAGGAAATTAGATATGTAAAGAAAAAACTTCGTGGATGGATGCGTCCTCAGAAACATATGACGGATGTGTCACAACTGTTTTCTAAAACATATTCCTTAGCGGAGCCCTATGGCATTGTCCTGATTATGGCACCTTGGAACTATCCGTTGCTATTATGCTTACAGCCCATGATAGAAGCCATTGCGGCAGGAAATTGTGTTGTGCTCAAGCCCTCTGCATATGCACCGACAGTAGCGTCAGTTTTAGGAAAGATGCTTTCTGCCATCTATCCGCCCAAATATGTGGCAGTCATTAAAGGCGGCAGAAATGAGAATGCTGCACTTTTAGATCAGCGCTTTGATTATATCTTCTTTACGGGCGGAGTCAGCGTGGGGAAGATTGTATTGGAGAAAGCCTCACGCTATGTAACACCGGTTACGCTGGAGCTGGGCGGGAAAAGCCCCTGTATCGTAGATAAATCTGCAGACCTTAGAATCAGCGCCAGACGGATTGCCTTTGGAAAGCTTATAAACGGTGGACAAACCTGTGTGGCACCGGACTATCTGCTGGTACACGAGGATATCAAGGAGCCTTTTCTGGAGATGCTGAAGCAGGAAATACGGTATATGGAAAAGCAGGATGCCCTACAGAATACGGATTATCCTAAGATTATAAACGAAAAGCATTATTATAGGCTTAAGAAGCTGATGGAGAGCGGGCAGATAGTATTTGGAGGAAGGTGCAAGGAGGAAACCTTGCAGATAGAACCGACTATTTTGGATCATGTTGCATTGGATTCGGCTGTTATGCAGGAAGAGATTTTTGGTCCCATATTGCCGGTACTGACTTTTTCTAAAAAAGAGGAAATAGTACAGGTAATCAATCATTTTGAAAAACCATTGGCCTTCTATCTATTTACAAAAGATAAGAAAATGAAAGACTGGGTACTTCAAACATTTTCTTTCGGCGGCGGTTGTATTAATAATACCATTATGCATGTAAGCTCCGGCTATATGCCGTTCGGCGGTGTAGGCAGCAGTGGCATGGGTGAGTATCATGGACAAATCGGTTTCGAAACCTTCAGCCACAGAAAGAGTATTGTAGATAGTTATTTTCATCCTGATGTACCCTTGAAATATCAACCTTATACAAAGCTGAAAGATTTCTTGATTAGAAATATTTTAAAATAATGTGGTATTTGCCTTTGGACTGTAGTATAATATATTCAATATGCAGCTATAGTTCATCGGTAGAATGCTAGCTTCCCAAGCTGGAGAGACGGGTTCGATTCCCGCTAGCTGCTTTTCATATAAGTACACCTGTATCTGTCGCCAATGACATTTCGGGTGTATTTTTATCAATATGGATTACAAATTAGTATTAGGTATTTGAGATTCTCCAAGGGGGCCCTACTCCTCATAATACTTTGTCAGCCGGTTTTTCTAACCATTCCAATGAGCCTCTTCTCATTTCCATAGAAAAAGATGGCATTCCAAAGTAATATGAGGAGCAGAGCCACTAGGAGTTTCGCAATTACCTGCAATTTATTGGCTATGAGGAAGGGGAGGTTATAATGGAAAACAAGTTAAAGGTGCTTTATACAAAAAGACTGGTACTGAGAGGGTTTACCAAGGAGGATCAAGAGGCCGTTCATGCCTATAGCTCAATTCCTGAGAATACAGAATTCATGCTCTGGGGTCCGAATTCGGAAACTGACACTAATAATTTTCTGGAGGAATGCATTAAAAAGACACAGGAGGATCCGATTACGGATTTTGAATATGCCATTACCCTAAAGGATTCCGGTAAGCTGATAGGAGGCTGCGGTATTTATCTGAGAGGAAAGGAAACAGCCATGCTGGGATGGATTCTGCATCGGGATTACTGGCGTCAGGGCTATATAGCGGAAGCTGGGGAAGCTCTTATGGAGTATGGTTTTCATGAACTTAAACTGCATCGCATCTATGCGACCTGTAATGTGAATAATTATGGTTCCTTCCGGGTTATGGAAAAGCTGGGAATGCGCAGGGAGGCACATTTTGTAAAGAGCAGATATGGCAGGGTGGGAGATGGAAAAGAATGGTACGACGAATATCATTATGGAATATTAAAGGAAGAATACGAGAGCAAGAGAAGGGAATCCTGCTATGAAGAATATTGAGAAATTTTATGATCAAATATATGATGAGTGGAACAGGCTTGAAAGGCATTTTGTAGAATTTGCCCTGACGAAGCGTTATATGGACGAATATCTGGAAAAGTATATGACAATCCATAATAAGAAATCTTTTAAGATATTAGATATCGGCGGGGGACCGGGAAGGTATTCTATTTACCTTGCAAAGAAGGGGCATGAGGTGGTTTTATTGGATCTATCAGCTCACAATCTGGAGGTTGCAAAGGTAAAAGCATTGGAAGAAGGTGTTTCATTTGCGGGAGTAGTGAAGGGGAATGCTCTTAGTTTAGAGGGTTTGGATACTGATTTTGATGTGGTACTGTTAATGGGTCCTCTATATCATCTGGTGGAGGAAGAAGACAGGAAGCTTGCAATAAAGCAGGCCTTAGAGCATATGCGGGCAGGCGGACTTATATTTGCCTCCTTTATATCGGCTTTTGCACCCTTGCAGGAATGCCTTGCATACCCCAAGGAAAAGGATATCAGTAAAGAAGAAAATGACTACCGGGAGCTTCTATCCTATTTAAAGGAAGGCAGTAATAAAAAAGGATTTACCACTGCTTACTTTACGGGGGTGGAAGAAGCCAGAGACTTGATGTCTTCTTTTTCTCTTATAGAGCTTGTATTTGCCGGAATAGAAGGTCTTCTTGCCTGTAAGGAAAATGAGATAAGAGAGCTTTCAAAGGAATGCAGAAAGGCATGGCTTGAGGTAGCATATCAATTAAGCCGCAATGAGTATTTATTGGGAAGTAGTATGCATTTTTTATATATCGGAGAAGGAGGTATCTGATTGAAGATAACCTATCTTGATCACAGCGGTTTCTTGGTTGAAACCAAAGCCGCAAATTATCTCTTTGATTATATTAAGGGAGAAATACCAGTGACGGAGCCCCCAAAGCCCCTCTATGTGTTGGTGAGCCATAGACATGGAGACCATTTTAATCCGGAAATATTTAAGCTGAGGGAAAGGTATCAGTCGGTTACTTTTATACTATCCTATGATATTAAGGTAAACTCATTTCGATTGAGAAAATGGGGAATAGGAGAAAATGAGGAAGCAAGTATCATATCGGTAAGGTCAAATACAACCTATGAAATAGAAGATTTTACATTAACCACCCTTAAATCAACGGATGAGGGTGTAGCTTTTTATTTACAAACTAAGGCAGGTACTATATACCATGGCGGGGATTTAAACTGGTGGTATTGGGAAGGGGAAAGTAAAGGCTTCAACAATAATATGACAGCCAACTTTAAGAAAGAAATCGATAAACTGACAGATGTGTCGATTGATGTGGCATTCGTACCCCTGGACGGAAGGCAGGAAGCCTATTATTATCTGGGCCTTTCTTATTTTTTGGAGAAAGTAAATGTGAAGCATGTATTTCCCATGCATTTCTGGGGAGATTTTTCTTTGATCAACAAGTTTATAGAAGAAGGCCACGGGAAAGGAAAAGAGGATTGTATCATAAGGATGAGGAAAGAGGGTGAAACCTTTACAATCCAGTAGTAATCAGCTATAATTTTAATTCAAGGTAGTATTTTAATCTGTTTTATAATAGATGCAAGATAGCAATTTATTGATAAGGAGGATGGCGGGCATGCCGGATACAGAGCAGAACAAGCAGTCTGATTTTATGATTGAAAAAATAAAAGACAGGCCGGTCAACAAGAAAAAACTGTTGCGCAGAACGGTAACAACGGCAACTATGGCAGTTATTTTCGGCTTGATAGCCTGTCTTACTTTTCTTATTTTAGAACCGGTATTCAGCAATTGGCTGTATCCGGAAGAGGAACCTGAGGCGGTAGTATTTCCTCAGGAGGTAGATGAGATGTCCCCTGAGGATATGCTGGTGGAAGAGGATGATGCCTCTACGATTCAGGAGGTTGTGGAATCGGTAATCTTAGATGAGGAGCAAATCCAGAAAATATTGGATAATATTCAGCTTGATAAGAATCATTATGTACAGCTAATGAATGCTATGACTTCATATACAACGGATCTTTCCTATTCCATGGTAACAGTTACCGGTGTCCGCTCTGATGTGGATTGGCTGAATGAAACCTATGAAAGTGAAGGACAGACATATGGCGTAATCATTGCCAGCAACGGTAAGGAATATTTAATCTTAACGGACGGTAATTTCATAAAACAGTCCGAAAGCACAAAAGTAACTTTTTCTGACGGTACACAGGTTGAAGCGGTAGTAAAGCAGACAGACGATCAAACAGGTCTGGCTGTGATATCTGTTTTAATCACACAAATGCCGGAGACGACCCAGAAAGAGATTAGAGTTGCTATACTTGGATCTTCCAACGCAAAGGATTTGACCAGGACCCCGGTTATTGCAATGGGCTGCCCGATGGGTATTGTGGGTTCTGTGGGCTATGGGATGATTGCGGCTCCCAGCAGTACTTTATATAAAGTTGATGCTAATTATAAACTTCTTACCACGGATATTTATGGTAGTGCAAACTCTACAGGAGTTCTTTTTAATATGCAGGGACAGATCATCGGTATTATCACTCCATACAGGGTGAACGCTGATATGAAAAATTCAGTGACTGCCATAGGCATATCGGAAATTAGAAAACTGATTGAAAATATGTCTAACGGGAAGGAACTCACCTATATGGGCATAAGCGGAATGGATGTTACCGTTGACGCCAATAAGGAAATGGCAGTACCCTTCGGTGCATATGTTAAGGAAGTTGCTATGGATTCCCCCGCTATGCTGGCAGGCATTCAGCCGGGAGATGTAATTGTGGAAATCGATGAAAGCAGCATAGAAAATTTCAATAATTATACGGCGGCACTATTGCGGTTAGACACAGATAAGACCGTATCGGTTGTGGTACAGAGAATGGTACAGGACAGTTACCGGGAAATGGAAATAGAAATTACGCTGGGGACTGCTAATTAGTGGGGAATGTAGGTAGTATGGAAATTCAAAGGAATGTTTGAGAAGTGGAAATTTGGAATAGAAGGAATATAAAAATAGAAAATATGAGATGTTTAGAAATTTATTAATTTAAATTTTATAACCACCACGAATTTGATCAATAGTGACATAAGATGTTTTTAAATAAAATGACCGATAGGGGCCATTACGTAAAGAAAAAAGATTAATAAAAACATAAGATGTTTTGAAATTGGAAACCGTTATATGAAGACGGAACAGAAAGTATTTGATTAATAACAGCATGAGATGTTTTGAAATTGCGTGACTGTTAATATATATGGTTCCGCCCTATAAATTAATAGTAACATATGAATAAAGTTATATAAGATATGTAGTAAAAGGATTGTAGGAATAAAAGAATTTAGTAGAAAAGAAAGGCATGGATAGCGATGAAGTATATTAAGGATTTAAAAGAAGGGGACAGAGTTTCTGATATTTATCTATGTAAGCATAAGCAGTCTGCGATGACAAAGAACGGAAAGTCTTATGAAAATGTTATTTTACAGGATAAAACAGGTACCATAGATACCAAGGTATGGGAACCAAACAATGCAGGAATCGAAGAGTATGATGCTTTGGATTATATTCAGGTATTTGGAGATGTAACTAGCTTTCAGGGGGCGTTACAGGTAAATGTAAAGCGCATCCGGGTATGTAGGGAAGGGGAATATGACCCATCCGATTATCTGCCCGTAAGCAGTAAGAACAATGATGTAATGTATGGAGAGCTTCTGGGCCTTATAGATTCCATCGAAAATACATATATGAAGCAGCTTTTAGAGGCATTTTTCATAGAGGATGCCGATTTTATAAAGAAATTTCGTAAATCCTCAGCGGCGAAGACCTTGCATCATGGCTTTGTCGGCGGACTATTAGAGCATACCCTGAGTGTAGCAAAGCTGTGTGATTATATGTGTAAGGCTTATCCCTTACTGAAAAGAGATTTACTCATAACGGCGGCATTATTCCATGATATGGGTAAAATAAGAGAGATTTCTCTTTTTCCTGAAAATGATTATACCGACGACGGACAGCTATTAGGACATATTATAATGGGCTATGAGATGGTGGGTGAGAAAATAAGTAAAATACCCGGCTTCCCACCAGTACTTGCTACGGAAATAAAGCACTGCATCTTAGCGCATCAGGGAGAGTTTGAATATGGTTCTCCTAAAAAACCCGCCTTGTTTGAGGCTGTTGCCCTACATATGGCAGACAATACAGATGCCAAATTGGAAATGATGACAGAAATATTTAACAATGTAGAAGATACGAATTGGCTGGGATATAACAGGATATTTGAGTCTAATATAAGAGGTACCAGATTGGGATAGAGGGTTGGGTTGTTGCAAGTGCGTGCAAGGTTTAATTTTAGAGTTAAACTCGGATATGAGTCCAATCAAACTAAGTTAGAGGCTTGCGATGGGTACAAGTGAAGACTATATTCAGATAATACAGATGCAAAAATGAAATGATAGAAATATTTAATAATGTAGATGAAGCAATTTGGCTTGGATTTAACAGGATATAAGAGTCTATTAAAGAGAAACCAGACTGGGATAGTGGCGTGGGTTGTGTGCAGTGTGTGAATGCTGGCTTAGAGCGTGTAAATATTTTAAAGTGTCCAGAACCTATCTTCTGGTAAATGACTATGTTTACGCTGTGTAGTACTAGTGAATGTTGAAATATTTCATGCTGATATTATAGGGAGCTAAAATGGGATTAGGAAAAAATGATATTGCGACCTTGGATATAGTAGATATGGGCATGGAAGGGGAAGGCATTGGAAAGATAGACGGCTTTACCCTGTTTGTTAAGGATGCCATAATCGGAGATACCATTGAAGCTAAAATTATAAAATGTAAAAAGAATTATGGTTATGCAAGATTAGAGAAGGTGACTAAACCTTCTCCTTTTCGAGTGCAGCCACGTTGTTCCATTCATAGACAATGCGGAGGCTGTCAGATTCAGGCAATGTCATATGAGAGGCAGCTACAGTTTAAACAGGATAAGGTTAAAAACAATCTACTCCGCATCGGTGGTTTTTCAGAAGCGGTAGTAGATAGAGCCATGGAGCCGATTATAGGAATGGACGAGCCTTACCACTATCGTAATAAAGCCCAATATCCCGTAGGCATTGATAGGGATGGTAATCCTATCGCCGGTTTTTATGCGGGTAGAACCCATTCCATCATAGCCAATACAGAATGTGATCTGGGTAGAAAAGAAAATGGGGAGATTCTAAAAACGATACTAAGCTATATGAAAGAGTTTAGTGTAGCGCCCTATGATGAAGAAACAGGAAAAGGCCTGATAAGGCATATTTTAATCCGTACAGGATTTGCCAGCAAGGAAATAATGGTATGTCTGGTGATTAATTATCATGATAAAGGCAAGCCTGCGCCGGAAGAAAAAGTGACATACCTGCCATATCAGGAAATATTGCTTGAGCGCCTTGCAAATATTGAAAACATGACGAGTGTGTCAGTCAGTATTAATACAGATAAAACCAATGTGATTATGGGTAAGCAAGTCCATACCCTTTGGGGTAAAAACTCTATCCGTGACAGCATTCGTGTACGCAATATGAAAGAGGAAAGCATGGATTTTACAGGAGAAAATTTGGAATTTTTCATTTCTCCCCTGTCATTTTATCAAGTGAATCCTCTTCAAACCGAAAAGCTTTATAGTCTGGCACTGGAATATGCCGGTCTAACCGGACAAGAAACCGTTTGGGATTTGTACTGCGGAATCGGTACCATATCCTTATTTATGGCAACTAGAGCAAAACAAGTATATGGTGTGGAAATCATACCCCAAGCCATTGAGGATGCCAGAGAAAATGCCCGCCGGAACCAAATAGAGAATGTGGACTTTTTTGAAGGAAAAGTGGAAGAGGTACTTCCGAACTTCTACGAGCAAAAGAGCCAAGATTCAAACGATGATATGCTTCACCCCGACATCATTGTTGTGGATCCGCCCCGCAAGGGCTGTGATGAAAAATGCTTAGCTACCATGATAAAAATGGCCCCCAAGCGCATTGTTTATGTCAGCTGCGATTCAGCAACCCTCGCAAGAGATCTGCGCATTTTATGCGACGGGGGATATAAGCTTTCAAAGCTGTGCCCGGTGGACCAGTTTGCGCATACGGTGCA
>CAZJAS010000058.1:0-12399 GCA_964544135.1 uncultured Clostridium sp.
GCCTGTGCTTTCCTAAACTCTTCCATCCGTTTCAATTCTTCCTCAGCGTCATCGAATCCGATATGCGTGTACACATTCATTGTGACTGATATATCCGAATGCCCCATGAGGTACTGCAACGTCTTAGGATTCATTCCCGATTTTACCATATTCGAACAATAGGTGTGTCTGCATACATGAGGCGTGATATTTGGCATCTGCACCCGGTAAATGTCATTGTATCTGCCAACCATATGATTGAAGCGGTGCTGCCAATGTATTGCAACAAGTGGCATTCCATTATCATCGTAAAATAGGAATCCACTATATCCGTCTATGGATTTCTCCACTTTCGGTGCATTTCTGTCCTCGATGATTGCCTGAAACATCTGTGCCACATCCTCTGTGATTGGCAATACTCTTGTTCCGGCATCCGTCTTTGTAGTTTCTATGATGTATCGCATATCCGATGTTCGCTGCAACTGGTGGTCAATATTTACAGTTCTGTTCTCAAGATCAATTGTATTCCCCTGTCTGAATGCATTACCAATGGCTTATCAATCTTTCTTCCTTTCTTCGCTCTATTAATCGTTTCTACAACCCATTTAGCTTCTAGGGTTGTACTGAGCTCCCAAGCTATAATTTTACGGGAATATAAGTCCATTATACTCGTTAAATACACAAATCCTTCATAGGTCCAAATGTAAGTTATATCGGAACACCAAACATTTTGAACATTTTATTACATTCTTTCCGGTGCTGAAAATCCTAATACGTCAATACATGTTTCTAATACATCCCTTGTCAGTAAAAGCAATGCAAGAAGTCCTGTTTTTTTGCTCTCATTCTCCTGAGAAAGAATTGGGTTTTCATGATAAAACCGGTTAAATGCATTGGCTAATTCATAGCAATAGGCACATATTTTATGCGGCGCAATCTCCTGACAGGCATTTTCCATTGCCGCATTAAAGGCCGCCAATACCATATTCAGTGCTTTCTCGGATTCACTTTCCGCTTCCCTTAATGTAAGCTGTGCCAAAGATCCGCCCTGCTCCTTATATTTTGTCAATATCGATTTAATCCTTACAATGGTATACAGAATATATGGTCCCGTATCTCCTTCAAAGGAAGTGAAGCGGTCAATATCAAAAACATAATCCTTGGATGCCTGATTGGATAAATCACCGTATTTTAAGGCGGAAAGCGCAATTATCCTTGCCGTATTTTCTGCTTCTTCCTTAGGCATTTCCCTGTTTTCAGTAATTTTCCTGTACATTTCCTGCGTGGTCTCTTCTATCAGTGCCTCGAGGCGCATCACGCCGCCGTCACGAGTTTTAAAAGGCTTACCATCCTTGCCGTTCATAGTACCGAAGCCCATCCAAATAAGCTCTGTTTCTGGTGTTACCAGCTTTGTTTTCCTTGCACAGCGAAATACCTGTTCAAAATACAGCTCCTGCCGTTTGTCCGTAAGATAGATGATGACATCTGGATGCATGGTATTCATACGTTCCAATATGGTGGCCAGATCTGTGGTATTATATAAAGATGCCCCATCGGATTTTAAAATCATGCAGGGAGGGATTTCTTTGGTATCGCTCTCTTCCTTTACGTCTACAACCAAGGCACCTTCGCTTTCGTGAGCGTACCCCTCTTCTTTCATATAGTCCACCATATCGGGAATTAAATCATGGACATCGGACTCTCCCTTCCAGAGGTCAAAATCAACATTCAGCCTTGCGTAATTTTTCTTCAAATCTACCACGGATACATTTAGGATATGCTTCCAAATAGCGCGGTAGCCTCTTAACCCGCTTTGCATTTTGTAGGTTACTTCCATGGCCTTAGCCTTGTACTCGGGATCCTCTTTACTTTTTTTGCTGGCTGTGGGATACAGCTCTTCCAGCTCTGAAATAGTAAAGGGAGCTTCTTTGGGGTATTCACCCCCATAGCTTTCATCAAAATATATCATATCAGGATTACGTTCTTTTAGCTCCGTAATAACAAGCCCCATTTGTAAGCCCCAATCACCTAAATGTACATCACCGATTACCTCGTGCCCGCAATAACGCAGGATACGTTTTACGCTTTCGCCGATTACTGCAGAACGGATATGTCCTACATGTAATGGCTTTGCAATATTAGCTCCGCCGTAATCAATTACAATTTTCTTGGGGTTCTTTGGCATTTCCAAGCCAAAATTAATATCGGACTCCATCTTATTTAAGAAATCTATTAAAAAGCTTTCTTGTATTTTTATATTTAAAAATCCAGGTGATACAGCGGTAACCTCCGAAAAAACTTTACTGTCCTGTAATACAGCCGCTACTTCGCCTGCAATGATAATGGGTGCTTTTTTATATTGCTTTGCTGCTGCCATTGCGCCGTTACACTGATATTCACATAAGTCGGGTCTGTTTGAAATACTCACCCTGCCAAGCTCAGGTGCGTATCCTGCCTGTTCAAACCCTTTTTGCATTTCCTTTGATATCAAATCCAATAACTTTTCCATGGTACCTCCCAGTGCCGGCAAACGGCAAATTTTTATACTTATCTAATAATATATGCATTTCTAAAATCTGGCAAGTCCTTCTGCCGTTCTATGGCGTATCTGCCAAGTTCTAAATCTTCTATTTGCGAAAGGATTCCCTATCTGCCTTAGAATACACACATCCGCAGTAATCCTGCCTGTACAATCCATATTCCCCAGATAATAAGACCGACTGCTTATAACCATCCTTCTTTTTAAAATCAGAAGGCAACCATAAAATGCCTAGCTGTTTCTCTAAATTATGGCCGATTTCATTGATTTTAGCCGCATTTTTAAGAGGACTGATGGTAAGTGTTGTGGCAAAATAAGTAAAACCATCCTCCAATGCTCTTTTTGCGGTTTCCCGCAACCGCATTTCATAGCATAAAAAACAACGCTTTCCACCCTCAGCGCAATCCTTATAGTCTCCTGCCATATCTAAAAACTTCTCAGGCTCATAATCGCCTTCCACGATATCTATGGGAAATCCATTGGCGAGCTCTTTTGTATTCAGCTTTTGATTATAAATTTGAATCAGCTTTTTTTGTTCTTCTACTCTTTTTTGATATTCCACCTGTTCTGAAATATTGGGATTATAATAAAATACGGTAATACGAAAATACTCCATAAGATACTTCAGTACATAACTGCTGCAAGGGGCACAACAGCTATGAAGAAAAAGCGATGGTGCTTCCTCTCCTTCATTCCCCGATTTAATCTGCGTCAGTATTGTTTCCATTTCCTTTTGATAATTTACTAGATTCATACTTTTACCTGTTTTCAGTCTTATTAAATTTCTTCAGGAGTTAAAAACGGCTTAAAGTCCTCGGTATCCGATGCCAAAAAACCGCCCAATCCTTCTATCAGGCTTTTCAGGATATCCTTCACCTGCTTGCTGTCCGATACTTCATAATCACAGGCATAAACCTGCTTTACCCCAAGTACAGAGAGTAATTCCATATCCTCTGCCTCTCCTAAATCCGGCATTATATCCTCAAATGTCAGTGTTTCTCCTTCCAGCGCAATCTCCATTATATTAGCCTCTTTCCAGATCTCCACCGCTTCACTTTTTACATCAGGCAGAGCCTTCGCAAGCTGCTGTGCTGCTGCCTCAACGGGAAGCATGAGTAAACAGCTTTTTAGTTCCTTTTGTTTTGTACTTACCGGTTTTGAGCCTACTTTTCTATTGCTATTTTTATGTTTTCCCGCCATGTTTTCTCCTTTTGGCAATAATCCTGTAAGAAAAGCTCCCTCCACAGAATTAGGTCTGTGGAAAAGAGCTTTGCTGATTTTATTACAATGATGCCACATCCACCAAGGTAAGCTCGCCGCCCGCATTTTCCATGCTGGTAACCAGTGCCTTTGCCGTATCCATTGCTGTAATACAGTACACACCTGTCTCAATTGCGGTACGGCGGATTAAGAATCCGTCTCTTGACTTGTCACGTCCCTGAGTGGGTGTATCTATTACCAGGTCTATCTTATGTCCCAGAATCAAATCCATTACGGTAGGAGATTCCTGAGAAATTTTATTGACTTTATTGGCCTTCACACCCGCTTCATTTAACGCTGCCGCAGTGCTTCTGGTTGCATAGATGGTATAGCCTAATTTTTCAAAGCGTCTGCCTATCTCTATCGCCTCACCCTTATCCGCATCCTTTACGGTCATAATCATTCTCTTATGCTTGGGAAGCTGTACGCCGGCACCAAGGAACGCCTTGTATAGGGCTTCGTTAAAATCCTTGGCAATACCGAGACATTCTCCCGTGGATTTCATCTCCGGCCCAAGACTGATTTCAGCACCGCGGATTTTCTCAAAGGAGAATACGGGCATCTTGATTGCAAAATAATCCGCCTCCGGCTGTAAGCCCGGTTCATACCCAAGCTCTCTTATGGTCTTTCCAAGGATAACCTCCGTTGCCAAATCCACAATGGGAATCCCTGTAACTTTACTGATATAGGGTACGGTACGGGAAGAACGGGGATTAACCTCAATCACATACACATCCTCATCGATTGCAATAAACTGGATATTAATCAATCCCTTTACATGTAAAGCCTTAGCCATTCTGCGTGTATATTCCGCTATCTTTTCCTTAACCGTTTCGGGTATGGTGGTTGCGGGATATACGGAAATAGAATCCCCCGAATGGATACCGGTCCGTTCTATATGCTCCATAATACCGGGAATCAGAATATCATTGCCGTCACAAACAGCATCAACCTCAACTTCTTTTCCCTGTAAATACTTATCTACCAGTATGGGATGATCTTGGGCAATCCGGTTAATGATTTCCATGAATATCTCGATTTCTTCATCCGAAGTAGCAATCTGCATCCCCTGTCCGCCCAGTACATAGGAAGGTCTTACCAACACGGGATAGCCCAAGCGGTTGGCTACTATCTTAGCTTCCTCTGCGGTAAATACCGTTCCTCCTGCTGCGCGGGGAATCTCTGTGTCCTGTAATATTTTATCAAACAGCTCCCTGTCCTCGGCGGCATCTACATCCTCTGCCTTTGTTCCCAGTATGGGTACGCCCATCTTCATCAGGCTTTCCGTTAGCTTAATCGCTGTTTGTCCGCCAAACTGCACCACTGCGCCATCCGGCTTTTCAATATCTACAATATTTTCCACATCCTCGGGTGTAAGTGGTTCAAAATACAGCTTATCTGCAATATCAAAATCAGTACTCACTGTTTCGGGATTGTTATTGATAATAATCGTTTCATATCCGGCTCTTGCAAATGCCCAAGTGGCATGTACTGAGCAATAATCAAACTCAATACCCTGACCGATGCGGATCGGCCCTGAGCCTAATACCAGCACCTTCTTTTTTCCTTCCGTGACTTTGGCTTCGCATTCGCCTCCAAAGCAGGAATAATAATAGGGTGTGCTTGCCGCAAACTCCGCCGCACAGGTATCAACAATTTTAAATACTGCTCTGATGCCATTTTCATAACGCATTTTCTTTACTTCATTAGCCGGTATGCCTGTAAGTCTCCCTATCACGGTATCGGGAAATTCAATTCTCTTGGCTTCTTTTAATAGTTCAGGTGTCAGAGGTCCCTTCTGTAAAGCATCCTCCATCTCCACAATTATAGCCAGCTTGTCTATAAACCACTTATCTATCATTGTAATATCATGTATCTCATCATAGCTTAAGCCTTTTCTGAGGGCTTCCGCAATCACCCAAATACGCTGATCATCTACAATATTTAAACGCTCCCGCAATTCATCGGGAGATAGTGCGGTAAAATCATAGCTTAACAAACAATCCACATTTTGCTCTAAAGAACGGATGGCTTTCATCATGGCACCTTCAAAATTGGTGCAGATACTCATAACCTCACCCGTCGCTTTCATCTGGGTTGTCAGGGTACGCTTTGCTGTAATGAATTTATCAAACGGAAGTCTCGGCATCTTAACCACACAATAATCCAGCGTGGGCTCAAAGCTTGCATATGTTTTGTCCGTAATCGCATTCTTAATTTCATCAAGGGTATATCCTAAGGCAATCTTTGCCGCAACCTTTGCAATGGGATATCCGGTAGCCTTGCTTGCCAAAGCGGATGAACGGCTTACCCTTGGATTTACTTCAATCACACAGTATTCAAAGCTGGTGGGATGCAGCGCAAACTGCACATTGCACCCGCCCGTGATATTCAACTCGTTAATGATATTGAGTGCAGAGCATCTGAGCATCTGATATTCCTTATCACTTAAGGTCTGCGAAGGTGCTACCACGATACTGTCACCGGTATGTACTCCTACCGGGTCGATATTTTCCATATTACATACGGTAATGCAGTTACCCAGACTGTCACGCATTACTTCGTACTCTATTTCTTTCCAACCGGCAATACAACGCTCCACTAAAACCTGTCCCACACGGGAAAGCCTGAGACCGTTTTCCAAAATCTCTTCTAATTCTATCTGATTATTTGCGATACCGCCACCGGAGCCTCCTAATGTATAGGCAGGGCGAAGCACTACCGGATAACCGATTTGTGAGGTAAATTCAATACCGTCACGAATATTTTCTACAACCATTGAAGCCGCACAAGGCTCCCCGATACGCTCCATCAAATCCTTAAATTCCTGCCGGCCTTCCGCATTACGGATGGTTTCGGCAGTAGTACCCAAAAGCTTTACATTATGGCTTGCAAGGAAACCGGACTCTTCCAGTTCCATACCCAGATTCAGTCCGGCCTGTCCACCCAATGTGGGTAGGATGGAATCGGGTTTTTCCTTTTCGATAATCTGCTCCAGCACCTTTATGGTTAGAGGCTCTATATAGACCTTATCCGCAATATCCTTATCCGTCATGATAGTGGCGGGATTGGAGTTGACTAAAATAACCTCAACACCCTCTTCCTTTAAGGAACGGCATGCCTGAGTGCCCGCATAGTCAAACTCCGCTGCCTGGCCGATTACGATGGGGCCCGACCCAATCACCATTACTCTTTTTACGTTAGGATTCTTAGGCATATTATTTCCCCTCCTTTATCTTCGGATCTTGTACCATCCCTTTTCGGTCTATCATCATCTCGATAAAGCGCTCAAATAAAAAGCCGGAGTCCATAGGACCGGGGGAAGCTTCCGGATGGAATTGTACCGTAAAAATATTCTTGCCGGTATAGGCAAGCCCCTCATTGGTACCGTCGTTTACATTGATAAATGCCGGTACTGCCACTTTCCGATCCAGCTTGTCCGTATCTACCACATATCCGTGATTTTGGGATGAGATATATACCCGTCCAGTAGACAAATCTTTTACGGGGTGATTACCGCCTCTATGTCCGTATTTTAATTTATAAGTATCGGCTCCCGTTGCCAATGCCATAAGCTGATGTCCCAGGCAAATGGCAAAGATGGGAATATCCGTTTCATACAATTTCTTGATTTCTGTTATTATCTTGTCGCATTCCTTAGGGTCTCCCGGTCCGTTGCTAAGCATAATTCCATCGGGTGCATCCCCGATGATTTCCTCTGCTTTGGTAGTTGCCGGATAAATCATTACCTCACAGCCGCGCTGTGTCAGGGAATTTGCTATATTGGCTTTTTGCCCCAAATCCAAAACCGCAACCTTCAGTCCCTTTCCGCTCAAAGCACGTACCATGGAAGGACGCTTTTCACGTATGCCCGCCTCATAATCATCTTTATTAAAAACTGTAGTACCGGAAAGAGGTCCGTTTTCCGCAAGGGTTTTGCTTCCGGGAATGGAATACTTTTCCTTGCAGCTGACTGTTTCCACTACCTTGCCTGCACTGTAGGCCTTCAGTTCGGGAATTATTTCGTCTAAATTAAAATTTACATCGGTGGTTATCATACCGTTCATGGTGCCTTTTTCTCTGAGTATCCTGGTGAGTGCTCTGGTATCGATTCCTGCAATACCCGGTATGCCGTTCTCCTCCAAAAATTCTTGAATACTGCAATCACTTCTGAAATTACTCGGTATTCTGGAAAGCTCCCTTACTATAAATCCGTCGGGCCAGGGATGCCCGGACTCAACGTCATCCTTGCATATCCCATAATTGCCAATCAGAGGATAAGTCATGCAAACTGCTTGTCCCACATAGGACGAATCCGTCAATACTTCCAGATAACCCGCCATAGAGGTATTGAAAACAATTTCACTAATAACATCTTTTTGTGCTCCGATATGTGTTCCTTCAAACACAGTCCCGTCTTCCAATAACAAAAATGCTTTCATCCAACTTCCTTTCCATGCATATTGCAAAGCCGCAATATTACACTAACTCATCTGTCCGCTTCAGCGGACATACAAACCCGTAGATTCAAAATGCTAAACAGGCATCTTTTCTATTTCTGCATAATCGGTTTATTATAGCACAAAAAAACAAGCCCTTCAACCTGCTTGCATCAATTTTTCTACAATAAATGTCACTAAAATTTGCTTATATATTATGATCTTCATTGGACAAAGTGTAATATACCATATATAATAATTTATTGACTAAAGCTTTGTAAAGGAGATTTTTATGACAGTTAAAATATATGACAGAAACCCTCTTATCCTGGATTTTACAGCTACGATACTCTCTTGTAAAAAAGAAGAGGGCGGACTTTATTCCATTATCTTGGATCAAACCGCTTTTTTTCCTGAAGAGGCTGGGCAAGGAGCCGACAAGGGTTTTATCAACAGTCAGCCGGTTCGTCATGTTTCCATAGATCAAGATAATATCATTACCCATTATATAGCCTGTCCTTTTCCGGAAGGCAGCACGATTATGGGACAAGTAGACTGGGTACAGCGTTTTGATTATATGCAGCAGCACACCGGTGAGCATATCCTCTCCGGGCTTGTGCACAGGCATTTTGGTTATAACAATGTAGGATTTCATTTGGGAGACAGTGAAACCACTTTGGATTTTGACGGGCCTCTGACACAGGAGGAGATCCGTAACATGGAAAAGCTGGCAAATGAGGCCGTAACCGCTGATCTTCCGGTGAACGTCAGCTTTCCTTCCGAGGAAGAGTTGAAGGTATTATCCTACCGCAGCAAACTAGAGCTTTCCGGTTTGGTCCGTATCGTTGAAATTCCCGGAATAGATTTCTGTGCCTGTTGTGCACCCCATGTTGATACCACGGGTAAGGTCGGGATGATTAAGGTAACGGATCTGCAAAGCCATCGCGGCGGTATGCGTTTAACCATCCTCTGCGGCAGCAGGGCATTGGCAGATTATTCAAATAAACAGGATATTGTAAATTCAGCCTCCGCTCTTCTTTCCGCTAAGCCGGAGTTGATTTCCAATGCAATCACACGTCTCATGGAGGACTCACAAAGCAAGCAGGAGAGAATTAATTCTTTACAGGCTAAGCTATTGGAAAGCAGGCTTTTGGCTCTTCCCCTGCCCGATACTTCCATGCATGCACTATTATTTGAAGATAATTTAGATACTAAGGCCATACGAAATGCCGTAAATACGCTTTCTGCTTCCTATGCGGGTTACAGCGGTATCTTTACGGGCAGTGATACCGGCGGTTACCGGTTTATATTGGGAAGCAAACGCCTTGATTGCAACGATGCCGCAAGAATATTGCGGGAACGCCTTCAGGCTAAATGCGGTGGTTCTGCTCTCATGATACAAGGCAGTGTGAATGCTTCAAAAGAGCAGATTACCAACCTGATTTTGGAACTTCCATAGAGATGTTATATTCAGTTTATTTTTTAAAATAATCACGCAGTTTGACCGGCCCCTCCAAGACCTCACGCCCCACATAAAGGGTCCTGTCCCTGCGGGTCATGGTACACCATTTTACTAAAGTAAGAGAGCCCCCCTCTATTTCCAGAGCCGTAATGCAGCGGGGATGGATACAGCTTCCGTCATTACAATAAAGGGATTCTCCCGGTTGGGGCAATACCGGTCTATGGGTATGCCCGGCTACCAAAAGCACTTCATTTTCATCTGCCCACCGGGAGAGCCTTTTTTCCGTTTTCTTTTTTCTTTTGTAATTTTTTGCTGCGCTGGTAGGGTCCTGTATCCCCCAAAGCTCCAGCCTTCTCCAGACATATCTTACCAGAAAAGCGGTAATCCTCCAAAGAGTATCATTCATCAAATCCCCCTGATGTCCATGCACCAAAAAAATCCGATAACCATTCTCCCGATTTTCCAGTATGACAGCCTCCTTTGTTTCCATTCCCGGAAACAAATCACAATGACAATCACTGCTTTCACAATAATATTCTTCACAGTGTTTTTGTACAAAACGGGGATTCTCTTTTTTCCGGTCATGGTTTCCGTACAGCATGAGGAATCTTTTGTCACAGTAAAATTGAGATAACAGCCAATAGATATCACTATGTGCCTGTATAATCAACTCATATTTTCTGTTTTCCCATAATTCATCCCCATCTCCCAGCTCTATATAGGTAAAACGGCGGTTATTATAATAAGAGAGAGCCGCGAATACCAAATGCTGATTATTCAGGAAATTGTCACCATGGTTCCCCACGCCACGGTGACAGTCACTCATCAATACAATTTTTGCAGAATCATTGAAACAGATTCTGTCCGCTTCCCGGTACAGACCATCCAGTCGTCTTTTGGTTCTCATCTCCTGCCCCTTCGGCACCTTCCTGCTTTATCGCAATGTTTCTTATATGGTATTCTGCTTAGATTACAAATCATGCGATATAACCCCGGAAAACACATTCTCAGATAATCCAGCCTGTCAATGGTACGTGTATAGCATCTGGCTACGCGCAAATATCGCTTGCAATTTTTTCGGTTCATTCGATTTACCCAACACACCCGCAATTTACAATGCTTCGGTTGTTTGGTACAAGGCTTTGAAAAGCAAAATCTTACGCTCATACCGTTTAGGCATATATTGTTTTTATGATACCCGGCATCTAAAAGTGCATTGTAAAAAGCATTTCTCATCCTGCAATCCTGGAACACAATGGTTATCTCCATAGACAGTTCATTCGGCTTGGAATATTCACCCAGACTAAATCCTGTTACCCACCAGTGTTTTTCATCCCTTATCATAATAATGCGTCCGTTTTTTCTTAATGTAAAACGCATGGAAAGCATTTCTTCGTCAGAAACACTACGGTAGAATAATTTTTCGGGATTTTCCCTGTTTATTTCATCACATACATAAAATCCGATTTCTCCGCCGGTCGTAATGCCGTACTGGCCTTTCCATAGTTCTATCATATAGCTTCTTCTATCGTATTCAAAATACAGGGGCTCACAATCAAAAATCATATTTAATCTGATAGCTTGTTCGTCATAGATTCTTCCATATCCCATATTTCTCTGCCATGCGTCCTTAGTGGAAAAAAATATATCCTGACAAATATCATATTTAAAGCCAAATGGCATTATTATATTATCTAAGTCCCGGCATTTCTCTTCATCTGTCCTGATTTTAATGATACATCTTACTCTCCATCTGCGGATCAAAGTACATATAATCCATATCAGCAGCAAAACTGCCAAGATACCCAGCACAATATATAAATACTTCATGATCAATTCTCCCTTTTGTCTTTACTGTAATATATTCAAATTTTACAAAATTGTTTAAGTTTTCGACAAATTCACATGAAAGAAATGGAATACTTTCCATATATAAATAAAAAAGGGAATTATTATGGCAAAAAATCCCTGCCGAACTAATTTAATTCGACAAGGATTTTTACGCTTCTATTCTGTTGATTAAACTAATACTTTGGATAAAAACTCTTTCAGCCTTGGATTCTTTGGATTGCCAAAAAATTCAGCCGGAGGGGCACTTTCTAATATTAAACCATCATCAATAAAAAGCATCTTATTTGCCACTTCCTTTGCAAATCCCATCTCATGTGTGGCAATTATCATGGTCATACCCTCTTTTGCAAGAGCCTTCATCAAGTCTAAAACCTCACCTACCATTTCCGGATCCAGTGCACTTGTAGGTTCATCAAATAAAATCACTTCAGGGTTCATTGCAAGGGAACGAAGTATCGCCACTCTCTGCTTCTGCCCGCCGGAAAGCGTGGACGGATACACATCTGCCTTATCCTCCAAGCCGATACGCTTTAACAGGGAAAGCACATTTTGTTCTGCCTCCTCCTTTATCTTTGCCTTTGTGGCAGTAATAGGAACAGGCTTGATTTTATCTGCTTTCTTTCTGAATAAATTAGTAAATTTAATATTCAGATTCTTTCGCTTTGCCTGACGTAAATCCTTATATTGCAGGTATACAGGAGCGAACATTATATTTTGCATTACGGTTTTATTATTAAATAGGTTAAAATGCTGAAACACCATACCGATATGCCTGCGATGCACATTAATATCCACCTTCATATCGGCTATATTTACACCGTTAAAAATAATCTGTCCCTTCGTAGGATCCTCCATACAATTTAAGCAAC
>CAZJAS010000059.1:0-8657 GCA_964544135.1 uncultured Clostridium sp.
CTATTTCCTACCTGTTACTATATGTGAAAAAAATGCTGCCATTCCTCTTTTTCTGACTGTCATTTCCCGGTTCATTAATTTTGCGGCAATAGATTCATAGGCAATACTTGATTTTGCTTCCGGATGCTGCATAGAAACCGGAACTTGCTGCATAACAGCCTTAGCCAACATAGTATCTTGGGGTACTGCCCCCAGATAGGAAAACGGTAATTTCAGATATCTGGATACCACTGCGTTAAGCTTCCCGAATAAGGCTTGTCCCTCCTCTTCCTTTTCCACTCTGTTTGCAATCATTTTAACCTGAGAGCTTTCAACGGAAAAGCGGGGATGCCTGTTTAATTCTTTTAATAAAGAATAAGAGTCTGTAATAGATGTGGGTTCCGGTGTTGTCAGCAGCAAAATTTCTCCGCTTGCAACCAAAAATTCCAAAACCGCATCCGAAATACCCGCTCCTGTATCAACAATCACAATATCAGCAATGGCATCCAATTCAGCCAAATTGCGAATGATATGAACCAGATAATCCCGGCTTAAATTGGACATACCCACTATACCGGAACCGCCTGAAATAAAACCTACCTCCATAGGTCCCCAGGTAATGATTTCTTTGATATTCTTGCCTTGATAGATCAAATCACATAAATTATGCTTAGGAACGGCTCCAAACATTATTTCTATATTTGCCAAGCCAAAATCCGCATCCAGGATAATGACCCGCTGTCCCATCTTACAAAACTGAATTGCCAGATTAATCGCTGTATTTGATTTACCCACACCGCCCTTGCCGCTTGTAACCGTAAGTACCCGAGCCATGGGACGCTGTACATTACTTGCCTTAATAATATTGCGTAACTGTTCTGCCTGATCCATACCCTTCCTCCTGTATTGTCTTGGAATCCTCATTGTTAAAAATATTTACGCTTTTCCACTTAAAAGATGCTTCACCGTCTTCTGTGGGTTGAATTTTTCAATGTCATCCGGTACATTCTGACCGCAAGTAACGTAAGACAGGCTGGATCCGGTATAAAGCTTCAGATTAAACATATTGCCAAAGGCTGTGGTCTCGTCTAATTTGGTAAAAATCAGCTTATAATCTGTCATTTCCCGATAGCTGTCCGCTATACTTAATAAATCTCTGTACTTCGTAGTGGCACTTAAAACCAAGAAAACTTCCTTCTCCGCCAATCCCTCCACGCAATTCACAAATGCACTCATGGCTTCCTTCTGCGCCTGATTCTGATGGGAATGCCCCGCCGTATCCACAAAGATATAGTCAAATTCCTTAAAATCCAAGAGCGCATTCTCCAGCTCCTCTATGGTATAAATAACTCTGAACGGCACCTCTAAAATATTGGCATAGGTACGAAGCTGCTTGGCTGCTGCGATTCGGTAAGTATCTGCAGTTAAAAGTGCAATTTTCTTTTTATCATCCACACTGAAGTGGGAGGCTATTTTGGCTATGGTTGTGGTTTTGCCCACTCCCGTAGGTCCTATAAAAAATACCACCTTGGGACCCTTTTTTGCGGGGGCAATCTCTGCTGCAGGCCCGAATTTCAAAATCATTTTCTGATAGGTATTGGCCAAAGCATAATCAAAAGGCATATTGGGATTTTGTACCTTTTCGATTTCATCCATGATCTGATTGGCATATTTTTCGTCTATCTCATTTTCCAGCATCACATTGTAAAGAATCTTCATGAATTTAACGAGTTGAGCATCTTTTTCCTCGACCGGCTCCTGGGAGGTGTTCTTATCTCTCTCCGAATCTCCCCATCTGTCAGATGTCCTCTCGACCTCCGGTTTTGCAAGCTGTTGTACCAATAAGGTCTGCAGGCTGTCTAACTTTTCTTCGATAGACTCCATTTCTACAGAGCTTCTCTCGTAAACATCCGTTGCTTCTTTCCGCCAAGCATTGGTAATGGGAGTGGTTTTCTCCAGTGCGCCCTGGGACGGTATGCCCGTCTCCTTTTTGGCAGGTGTAAACTGAATGGCTTCCTCCTCTAAGGCTACCGTCACTTCTACCATGGGCCGCTTAAAAGCAGCAAAAATCCCTTTTGTCTTTACGTTTTTAACGTTCATGACAATAACACCATCACCCAGTTCCTTTTTCGCAAGCTCTAATGCTTCCTCTTCTGTTTTTCCCTGAAATTTCTTAATTATCATTATGCTGTCACCATCCCTACGGACTGCAGTTCTACATTGGATTCAATTTCATTGTAGGAAACCACAATCAAATCTTTATAGTAATCTTCTGTCAGGCGCCTAAAATACATTCTGACAATGGGTGAGGTTATTATAATAGGGGTCTTCCCTAAATTATCCATTTTCTGTGTTTCATTTCCGAGAGATGAAATTATTTTTTTGGTTTTTTCGGGATCCAGGTTTAGATACGCTCCCTGCTCCGTCTGTTTTACGCTTCCCATAATATCCTGCTCCACCTTGGGGTCCAAAGTAATCACACTTGTAGTCTCATGTGCAGGAAAATATTTACTTGAAATGGCACGTTTTAAACTCTGACGCACATACTCCGTCAGGATATCGGTATCCCTGGTTGTAGGCGCATAATCTGCCAAAGTTTCAAATATGGTAAGCAAATCTCGTATGGAAATACCTTCCTTTAGGAGATTTTGCAAAACCTTTTGTATCTCTCCAAGCCCAAGCTGCTTCGGTACCAGCTCTTCCACCAGTGAAACATTGCTTTCCCTTAAATTGTTTATTAAATTCTGTACATCCTGTCTTGTCAGAAGCTCCGCAATATATTGTCTGACTATCTCCGTTAAATGTGTTGCAATAATAGAGGGCGGGTCCACAACCGTGTATCCCAAGCTTTCCGCCCGCTCCCTTTGTCCCTCTGTAATCCAGATGGCCGGCAGGTGGAATGAAGGCTCAAAGGTGGGGATGCCTGTGATTTCTTCCTCCACATATCCCGGATTCATTGCCATATAGTGGTCGAATAATATCTCTCCCTCGCTGACCTGTATTCCTTTGATTTTAATGATATATTGGTTGGGATTGAGTTGTATATTATCCCGCAAGCGGATAATGGGCACCACAGTACCCAGTTCCAATGCTATCTGCCTTCTGATCATAACAACTCGGTCCAATAAATCCCCACCCTGATTGACATCGGCTAAGGGAATAATACCATAGCCGAATTCCAGTTCAATGGGGTCAACCTGCAAAAGGCTGTTCACATTCTCCGGCTGCCTGATTTCCTCTGCAGCCACTTCATCGGAATCAACCTGTGATTCTATATGTGCGGTCTCAAGATTGCCCGCAATCATCCTGCCTCCTACAATAAAGGCAAGTCCCATTCCTAAAAATAAAATCGTATTCAAATCGGTTGTAATTCCCAGAAATGCAATGGTGGCACCTACCAGATACATAACCTTGGGAACTCCAAAAAGCTGCTTTATAATCGCAGGCCCAAAGTCCGATTCCTTATTTCCTTTCGTAACCAAAATACCGGTGGATAGGGATACTATCAAAGAGGGAATCTGGCTCACCAGACCATCACCAATCGTAAGAATACCATAAGTATCAAGCGCTGATGATATATCCATACTGTCTCTGGTCATACCCATTGCCAAACCGCCTACAATATTAATCACCGTGAGCAAAAGACCAGCTATGGCATCTCCCTTTATATACTTTACAGCACCGTCCATGGAACCGAAAAAGCTGGATTCCTGCTGTATTTTTTCACGTCTGATCTTCGCTTCCATATCATTGATGGCTCCGGTATTCAAGTCCGCATCAATTGCCATCTGCTTACCGGGCATTGCATCCAATGTAAATCTTGCCGTTACCTCTGCAACACGCTCCGTACCTTTATTAATAACTAAAAATTGAATCAATGTCAGGATGAGGAAAATAATGGCACCAATTATCAGATTACCGCCGCCTACAAACTTACCAAAGGTTTTTACCACATTCCCTGCATCTCCAACGTTGAGTATCGATCTGGTAGAGGATACACTCATGGCAATCCTAAATATAGTGGTAAACAATAAAATAGTAGGAAAATAAGACAATTCCAATACTTCTTTTGCAAACATACAAACAAACAATATAGTAAAGGCAATTGCCATATTTAATGCCATAAAAAAATCTAAAAGCCAGAGGGGGATAGGAACAATCATCATGACAAATGCAGTCAAGATATAGAGCGCAACTATAACATCCGTTCTCTTCATCTTCGCCATATTAATGTTCATCTTCCGCACCTCCTGTTCTTATAGTATAATTTCTTATTCAACTTTATAAAATAAATCCGTCCCTATACTTTACCCTGCAAATGATATACAAATGCCAGTACCTCCGCTACCGCCTGATACAGCTCCGGAGGTACCGCCTGCCCCACCTCCACATTGGCATAAAGCATTCTGGCAAGGGGCTTATTCTCTACAATTTCTATATGGTGTTCCTTGGCTACTTCCTTAATCCGATAAGCCAGATAATCTTCCCCCTTGGCCAATACAACAGGTGCATCCGATACCGAAGCGTCATATTGAATGGCAACTGCATAATGAGTGGGGTTCGTAATAATAACATCGGCCTTTGGCAGATCCTGCATCATACGCCTCCTGGATACCTCTTGCATTCTCTGGCGTATTTTGCCCTTTACCTGGGGATCACCTTCCTGCTGCTTATACTCATCCTTGATTTCCTGCTTGGTCATCCGCATATCTCTTGAGAATTTAAATTTTTGATATATGAAATCCGCAAGCCCGATAATGATATAAATTGTTGCTATCTTAATTCCCATATCTATTACAAGCTGTCCCACAAGCTGAATCGCCTGTAATAAGGGCATATCATACAGTAAAAAAAGATACGGTACTTTATCTTTTAAATAATCATAACATACATACACAATTAAAATAATCTTAAGAAGGGATTTTACTAATTCTATAATGGAATTTACTGAAAAAATCCTTTTAAACCCGCTGAGGGGACTTATTTTACTGGCCTTGGGCTTAAGCGGTTCTCCCGTTACCCTCCATTTAACCTGTATCACATCCCCAAAAATGGCAACTATAAAGGCCACTAAAAAAATAGGTGCTATCAAGAGAATTATTTCTACTATCATCTGACGAAATATCATCAGCATATCATTTTGAGGGAGGTAACCGTTCCAATTTACCACGGCAGTGGGTATCTTTTCATATACAGCGGAAAACATTTCTAAAAAATGGATCCCCATATTTCCCACCCATAGTTTTAAAACAAGAAACAGGGAAAGCAGTCCCAGTGCATTTCCAACTTCCTTACTTTTGGCAACCTGCCCCTTTTTTCTGGCGTCCGATAGTTTTTTCTCGGTAGCCGGTTCTGTTTTTTCTCCGCCCGGTCCGTCTGCAGCAAAGAACTGCAGATTGTATTTTAAAATCACATCATACCCTCCACAAATGAGACCGTGACTTTCTTTATCTCGTTAAATATGAAACTGGCTGCGCCTGATAGCATACTTGCTGTAAGAAACATAACACTCAAACCTACCAATATCTTTAATTGGATTCCTACCGCAAACATATTTAATTGCGGAGCTACCTTAGCCAATACACCCAGAACCACATTTAAAAGCAGTATGACACAAAAGACCGGCAGGCAAATACGGAATCCGATAGCAATATAATCACTTAAAAAGCCCATCATGGTGGAAATCAGATGTTCACCCTTAAATATTGCACCGTTGACCGGTATCAATAAGAAGGTATCCGCAAGCGCTCCCAAAAGGTAACGATACATTCCGCTCACAATTAACATCATGGTTATAATATACTGATAAAAAACACCGGTAACACTGCTCTGCTGCTTACTGGACGGATCCATTAAGGTAACCATAGAAAGACCCGTTTCCATATCAACAACAGAACCTGCAAAGTTTAGAATTGACATACAAATATTAGCTGAAAATCCGATTAAGAGTCCGGTTATGGCTTCCTTTGCTACAATAACCGCATATCCCACCAATGTATTGTAGACCACCCCTTCTGCAGGAGTCAATGTATTGTATAGTAAAAGTGATATAAAACAGGACAATGCAATTTTTACATATGCAGGTGTATTATTCATACTGAAGAAGGGCGCAATAAACACAAAACAGGATACTCTAACCAGTATCAGCAGAAAATATTCCAAATCCAGTAGTGAAAAAGATATATTAATCATTTCTCATCCCTCATCCGCTGACATAGGTGTTAAAATTCAACCACAACTCCGTCATATATTCTGTAATAAGGTTCAGCATCCAACTGCCCATTATCATAAGCGTTAAAAAAACACAGATAATTTTAGGTACAAATGTAAGTGTCTGTTCCTGTATGGAGGTAACGGTCTGGAAGATACTGATAACCAGTCCCACAATTAGGGATACCAGTAAAACAGGAAGTGATGCCTTAATAATCAAATACAATGCTTTATTTGCTATTTCGGTTACAACCTCTATATTCATCCGCTCCTCCTTTCTGATTTTAAAATTAGGTAATTGCTATTTTAGTGCTCTGCACATCATATTACTTTGGAATGGTTAGAAAAACTGCATGACAAAGTACTATGATGAGCAGAGCCATTAAAATGTGTTTGCAAATGCCTAATATTAAAATTTAAATGTTTTCATCAAACCTCCGATTACTAAGCTCCATCCATCCGCCATTACAAATAATAATATTTTAAAAGGCATGGATATCGTAGTAGGCGGCAACATCATCATACCCATACTCATGAGGGTGGAAGCAACTACCATATCAATAATAATAAAGGGTATATAGATTAAAAAGCCAATTGAAAATGCCAGCCGCAACTCACTAATCATGTAACTGGGAACCAAAACAGTAAGAGGAATATCCGAAAGCTCTCCATTCCAGTCCTGTCTGGCTATGGACATAAACAACTCTACATCTTTGCGTGGAGTTGTACTGTACATAAACTGTCTGATAGGTTCTATTGCTGCAGTAAGGGCTTCTTCCTCATTCATCTCACCGGCTTCATAAGGCACATAAGCCTGTGTATAAATACTGGAAATCGTAGGTGTCATAATAAAAAACGTAAGAAAAAGCGCCAGACCAATCAAAATCTGGTTGGGCGGTGCCGTCTGTGTATTTAGCGCCGAGCGGGTAAAATGAAGTACAATAATAATCCTGGTAAAGGATGTCATACAGATTATTAATATAGGAGCAACTGCAATTAAAGTAAGAATCAATAAAATCCTAAGCGCACCATTTATCTGCCCGTTACCATCATTGTATTCAATCGTTACGGTATTCGCTATATTAAGTTTTTGTAAATCCTCAGGATCCTCGGCAGTGCCCGGATCATCAATGACTGTAGAGCCTTCGGTCTGTCCCGTCAAATGATCTGTGGAAGACGCATGAACCGTCATAGCCGGTAAAATACACAATATGCCTACCGTAACCAGCAGGCATATTAAACTCTTTCTTATTGTTTGGGGTAAAATACTCTTCTGTTTTTTCACTATTAGCTTACTCTTCTTTCGATACATCGTCCTTTTTGATATCTTCCCCACCAAGATAACCAGCTTTTGCTTTACGTAGCAGTTCCTTGAAAGATATAGCTGTTTTACCATGTTCGGTAGGAAATTCTATCTGCTCTTTCGGAATTTCTGCAAGAAGCGTGGCACTTTCCTTGCACACTAAAATTGCAACATAAGTTTCTGCCAGTCTTACAATCTGTATGTACTTACCATTACCCACAGCACAAGTTTCCACAATATCTATATTGCTTCCTGCCTTCTGTCCCTTCTGGTATTTGGCAATCCATCTGGTAGTAAATAAAGTCAGTGCTAACACCAGAACAAATATAATCAATACCGTTATCAACTGCACAAAGCTGTCTGTAGAATTTCCCACCGTAATCATTATCCCAGAGCCTTTTTAACAGCTTCTAATACACGGTCTGCCTGGAAGGGCTTAACGATGAAATCCTTAGCACCTGCCTGAATCGACTCAATAACCATAGCCTGCTGCCCCATTGCAGAGCACATAATAACCAAAGCTTGGGGATCTGCTTTTCTGATACCCTTTAGAGATGCTATTCCGTCCATCTCCGGCATTGTAATATCCATGAGTACCAAATCAGGATTTAATTCTATGTATTTTTCAATCCCTTTTACACCATTTTCTGCCTCACCGGCTACGACATAGCCATTCTTAGTTAAGATGTCTTTGATCATCATTCGCATAAATGCCGCATCATCGCAGATTAAAATACTTTTTGCCATTTTCTCAACACTCCTTATTCATCTGTTTTATTCCTTGATAATTTCCGTTACCCTGATGCCAAAGCTTTCTTCAATGACTACAACTTCCCCTTTGGCCACAAACTTACCATTTACTAAAACGTCAATAGGTTCTCCCGCTATACGATCCAGTTCAATAATTATTCCCGGTGCAAAATCAAGTATTTCAGCTATGGACTTGGTGGTTCTTCCCAACTCCACCGTCACCTCTAAGGGTACGTCCATAATCAATCCAATATTTTCTTTCCCCGCTACTTCCATAAAATCATTGGAAAAACTCTGAAACTGTGCCGGTTGGACATTTATGTTTTGTTGCTGCATATTGACCTGTGGCGGCATGTACATCTGTGCTGCTGTATTTGGTACCGGCATGCCCATCTGTCCCTGCATTCCCATCTGC
>CAZJAS010000059.1:8757-12177 GCA_964544135.1 uncultured Clostridium sp.
TGCATTCCCATCTGCCCCTTCATATTCATACCATCCGGTGTTCCGTACATGGGCTGCGCTGCTGCGGCTGGATGTACGTCCGTTTTCACTGTACTGTTGTCCGTGCTCTGAGGCTGCCGTCTGCCGGTTTCCGTTCTTGACGGTTTTGCCAAATCTGCTGCCTTAGGACTTAAATTATGATCCGCTCTTTGCTTGTTAATAAAGATTTCCACCAAATCTTTTGCAAAATCAACGGGATATAACTGCATAATAGAGCTTTCCACCAATTCATGAATCTGCATGCGAAAAGCAATTTTAACAAATGTTCCTCCTAAAAACGGAGATATATCACCGCCATTATGATATTCCGATACATCAATCAGACTTGCGTCAGGAGGACTGATATCTATGAGAGTACCCAGCATAGTAGAAAGAGATGTCGCTGCCGAACCCATCATCTGATTCATCGCTTCCGAAATTGCACTCAGGTGCAAATCTCCCAGCTCTTCATCCGTATTGGTACCGTCTCCACCCATCATCAAATCCGTGATGACCTTTACATCTTTATCCTTTAGGACAAGGATGTTAGTGCCCTGTAACCCACGTGTATATTTAATCTGTATAAAAACATAAGGTCTTTCATAATCACCTAACACGTTCTCCCAGTTTGCCATGGTTACAACCGGTGAAGTAATGTTAACCTTTCTGTTTACCAGGGAATATAGAGTTGTCGCCGATGAGCCCATGCTGATATTGGCTACCTCTCCAACCACATCTTGTTCAACCTCTGTCAGTAAGGTTTCCCCAATGTCCCTTTGCTCTTCTTGTTGTGATTGCTTGCTTTGCAGTGAGCTTTGATCTGTGTTTTGTTGTATGTTTTCTGACAAGTCCATGCCGCTAAGCAATGCATTTATTTCGTCTTGGGACAACATGCCATCCATGCTCTATTCCCCCTCTCTGATTACCGAAGTCACTCTGACCGCATAATTATCTTTGGTGGCTCCCGGCAATGCGGTAAATTTTCTTATATTTCCTGCATAGACAGATAGCTCACTGTCAATATGCGTATTAAGCCGAATCACGTCTCCAACCTGCAGACCGGCAAAGTCACTGACCGATACCACGCTCTTTCCTAAAACCGCCTTGATCGGTATATCTACCCTGCGGATTAAGGATTCGATTTGGTCCTCATAATCTTCATCTCTTGTTTCCTGCATATTTGCATACCAATATCTTGTATTAAGCTTATCCATAATATCTTCCACCGTAAAGTAGGGAAGACATATATTCATGAAGCCTTGCACCTCTCCCACCTTAACATTGAGAGTTACAATGGCAACCATATCATTAGGTGAAATAATCTGGGCAAACTGTTGGTTTGTCTCCACCCGGTCCAATACCGGATTGATATCCAGCACATTCTTCCAAGGCTCACGCATAAGTTGAGTACATATAATTATTATCTTTTCCAGTATCGTAAGCTCGATTTCCGAAAAATCCCTGTTCTTTTCTAAAGGATCACCCGGTCCGCCAAGCATACGGTCTATCATAGCATAACCTAAATTAACCGATATATCTATAATAATATTACCCAAAAGGGGTGCAAAATTAATAATTCCCATAATAACCGGGTTGGATAGAGAATTGGAAAATTCGGAAAAAGTTACCGCCTCCGAGCTTGCCACACCAACCTGCACATTTTTTCTTAAATAAACAGGCAGATTAGTGGAAATCAACCTTCCGTAATGTTCAAATATAATTTCCAGGGTTCTTAAATGCTCCTTGGAGAACTTTGCAGGGCGGCGGAAATCATAATTTTTTACCTGCTTTTCACTTGAATCCTGCACCTGATCCACATCCAGTTCACCTGTGGAAAGCGCTGCCAGCAGATTATCTATTTCATTTTGGGACAACACCTCGCCCATAAAAGTTCACCTCCCCTCATCGAGTCTTAAATCTTGTGTATTGTGAGGTTTTAATATACCTTTACGTCACTGAATACTACTTTATATATAAAATCGGATTTATAGATTTTATGAAGCCTTGCCAGAATCTCATTTCTGATTCCATCCGTATCGCTTTGGAACTCTTCTAATGTATGGGAAGATACCACATCAATAATTTCACCTTTAATCAAACTTTCGTTTGTTTCAATGGTTTCTCCTAATTTTCCATAATCCTTATGCTTTTTATCCATCTGTAAGGATACCGCGATAACAGCATAGTACTGAACACCCTTTTCACCTTGTTCCCCTTGTGTTATAGCTAATGGTATCGTCATGGAGCTGGCAATATCATATCCTACCGTATCAGAAATCGGCACTTCGTTTTCTTCATCCCCCAAATTAAGCTCCAAGTTCAATACTGCAGCAATCCTGCCAACTAATGAACTGGTACTTTTCATAGTACCCGCCACACTAAACATCATAATGGCTGTAAGTACAAGATTCACAACTAAAAGAGCCAGTATTAAAATAGATAATAAATTCTTTTTCATAGTGATGTCCCTGCGCCATTGCGCACCCTTTCATTCCAGCCTGTCCAAATATATTGCAGGTCTGTTTGTAATATACTAACATGTATTAATTAAAAATGCTATCTTGCCATATGGTTATTGCTATTGATAAGAACTATAATCATGATAAATCCTGATTTCAATCCGTCTGTTTCTGGCTCGTCCCGCTTCTGTTGAATTATCCGCTACAGGCACATATTCCCCTCTCCCGGCATATTTAATGGAAGATGGTTCCAAATTTGTTGTCTCTAAGAAATAGTTAAATGCCGAAAGTGCTCTTGCACAGCTTAGTTCACTATTATCCGCATATCTGCTGCCGGAAACGGGCACATTGTCCGTATGTCCTTCTATTTCTATAATACCACCGGCATAGTTTTCTAAGATAACACCCACCTTATCAAGTACGGGCAATGCATCCGACCGGATTTCGGCCCTGCCGGAATCAAAGAGTAACGCACCCCTTAAGGTGAGCTGCACATACTGTGCCGTAACCTCAATATTTATAGTACCTGTTAAATTTCCTTCTTCCAGGCTCTCTCCTATTTTTTCAGCCAATTCTTCTGACTTTTCCAACTGTGTCTGCTCTACCACTTCGACTGCTTTTTCGAATTCACCTTTTCCGGCATTCTCTCCTTCACCCTCAGCCATTTTCCCAGTACTGTTTATGTATTGATCCAATTCATTGAGCTGGCTTACACCATTACTGATCAAAATACCTTCTCCGATTGAAGTAGCTCCTCCGCTAAAGATAGAAAAACTTTGACTAAAAGACTGTGCGACCTCATAAAACTTATCCTTATCGAGAGTTGATATGGAAAACAAAAGAACGTAAAAACAGAGCAGCAAGTTCATCAAATCTCCGAAAGTTGTCATCCAAGCAGGCGCTCCCGGTGCTGGTGTATCTTCTTTCCGTTTAGCCATTCTCC
>CAZJAS010000060.1:0-12056 GCA_964544135.1 uncultured Clostridium sp.
AGCTGGGAGAGCATCTGCCTTACAAGCAGAGGGTCACAGGTTCGAGCCCTGTAGGCCCCATGGTTTTAAAGTTAATACGCTGGTGTGGCGGAATAGGCAGACGCAAGGGACTTAAAATCCCTCGGTGGCAACACTGTACCGGTTCAAGTCCGGTTACCAGCACTAATTATTAGGTAATTGCTAAACTCGTTTCTAGTGGCTCTACTCTCCATAATACTTTGTCAGCCGGTTTTTCTAACCATTCCAATGAGCCCTTCTCATCTCCATAGAAAAAGATGGCATTCCAAAGTAATATGGAGAGTAGAGCAACTTTGAAAACAAATTTAGCAATTAACTAATAAATATTATTAAAAGGAGATATTCATATGCCGGTTATCACAATGGAATCGAGTAAATTGGATAAGAGCCAAAAAGCACAATTGGTGAAAGAATTTACCGAAAGTGCGGCAAGGATACTGAATATGCCTCCGGAAACTTTTACAGTTTATTTAAAAGAAAATGAGTTGGATAATATAGGATTCGGTGGAAAACTTTTATCGGATAAATAATCACATAATAAGTTAGGCTAAGCCTTTAAAATCTGTCGGATGCAATTTGCTCTTCCGGCATTTTTTTAATTAGGAAAGTTCTCCCTATAATATAATAAACGCTATGCTACAAAATAGAGATAGCTTAGTATTAAGGGGAATAATCAAAAATATATGTACAAAAAAACCAGGTGATTGAAATAATCAAACCAGGTTTTTATACATTAATATGTATTTAGCACTTCATTATATTTTAGTAATGCTTGCAATTTTTATTATAAGCCAGCAGCCTGTGAGATAGCATTTACCCACTCTTCTTGTGCTTTTTTATTAAATATGTCTTGCATGTTTACAATGTATTCTTCATTATTTTTTGTCCGAATACTGATGGATTTAGAAAGTTTTATCTTCTTTTCGCTTACTTCTTGAATGCTTTCAAGCGGAATGCTAAAATCCAATTCCTTTGAACCTCCGCCCCCTCTTAATGCTATCACACCGGAAGCACCGGTATCGGATCCAAAACCCAATACACCCTTACGTGCAGGAACTAAAAACAAACGTTTATTTGTCAGATACAAAGCACATAAACTTTGTGACAGGGTGTTTTTTTTCACATAGTTTCCTACATCCATTTTTATAAGCTGTTCATTTTGTGGATTTTGCAAATCCGTTCCACAACGTTCACATACACTTGCTATTTGTTGATTTTCCATTTTAAAAGAACAAACATGGCATACAATTTGATTATTACTCATAAATTTTATCCCCTTCCAAAATTATATTTGTCCTAATTTTATTATACATACATAAAAAAGTAAAATAGAAAGTCTTTTTTAGTTAAAAAGGATATTTTATCTTTGGTAACTAGAAGGAAAGTAATATATCTTACTTTATACTTTATAAATAATGAAATCTTTTTGCCACCTTCTGGTAATCTTTTGTTTCCAGCCGGCGTCTGTAATACCGAAGCAGACCGGCGGCTTTATTATAAACCCAGAAAGAATAAATCAAAATATCATTAAAAGAGCCGATGCGCTCCTTGGTGGTGCCGTGGTAGTATTCACCTCCGCAGCCCACAGGTTGTCCCGCGCGAATGTAATCGATCAGGTCTGATTCGGTAAAGATACGGTCGGGAAGGTCTGTATAAGCCAGACCCACGCAGTCAATCTTATGGGCATCACTGCCACCGAATCCGGGAAGATGGTTACGTCTGGCAAGTTCAGCCGCAGCTGCATTGCTAGAAGGAGTTTCACAGGCATTAAAAACTTCAATAAAATCAAAGCTTTTTAAGATTCCGGGAGTTTTCCGATAACGTCTGGTGTTACATATACTTAAGTATTTTTCTCCGCAAGGATGAGCAGGACCTAAGATACCTCCAAAAAAATGAACAATTTCTATTAATAAGGCAATCGGCAGACCACGCAATTCCAAAATAGGTAACTTTACATGTTCAGGCATGATAACCAAAACATGTCCCGCGTCAATGGTATCATATTCAATTCCTTTTAACACAGTGAAATCTAAAAATTCGGATTCATTTTTATGTTTTTTATAATGTCGGTATGCTTTATAGGAATTATGATCCGTGATTACCATTCCCTGATAACCTTTTTCCTTTAAAAGCATAACATAATCAGCTAAATTAATTTTACCGTCTATAGAGCCTTCTTTCGTATGACAGTGCATATCAAACCGCATATTTTCCTCCTTGATAATGAATGTGTTTATGTTGGTTAGTCTAAAATAACACATCTTTTTTAATCTATCACAACGTTCTTAAAAAATCCACAAATTTCTATAAAAAATCTATAAATAATTTAAGACAAACATTCCTTTACTTTATTTCGATTAACGTATATAATATGATGTGTTTACTATATTTATTTACTATGTTTCGAGACAAAAATTTTATGCATGGGAGGATTAAAAATGAGTTTTTTGTGGGAAGGTCTATTATCAGTCACATGGCAACAGATTGTAATGTATGTTGTAGGTGGCACGCTGATATGGCTGGCTATAAAAAAGGAGTACGAGCCGTCCTTATTATTGCCGATGGGATTTGGTGCAATCTTGGTGAACCTGCCCGGCACAAATGCAATTGATCAAGTATTGCAAGGTGTAGGTGAAACGAACGGTATTGTCCAATGGTTATATAAGGTGGGAATTGAAGCATCGGAAGCGCTTCCCCTTCTTTTGTTCATCGGTATCGGTGCAATGATTGACTTTGGTCCGCTTTTAGCAAAACCGATTATGTTTTTATTTGGCGCAGGTGCACAGTTCGGTATTTTTGCAGCCTTGCTTTTGGCAGTATTGTTAAACTTTGATTTAAATGATGCAGCATCAATCGGTATTATCGGTGCGGCAGACGGCCCCACTTCTCTGTTGGTATCGCAGGTATTAAAATCTAAATATATAGGAGCGATTGCGGTAGCCGCCTATTCCTATATGGCATTGGTTCCTATTGTACAGCCTTTTGCAATCAGGCTGATTACAACCAAGAAGGAAAGATGCATTAAGATGGAGTACAAGCCCGGTTCTGTTTCTAAAAGAACCAGAATCCTTTTCCCCATCATTGTTACAATTATTGTAGGCTTCATTGCTCCGGATTCATTATCCTTGGTTGGTTTTTTGATGTTCGGTAATCTCATACGAGAATGCGGTGTATTGCAAAACCTTTCAGAAGCGGCGCAGGGGCCCTTGACCAATTTAATCACCTTGCTTTTAGGTATTACAATTTCATTTAGTATGACCGCAGATGCTTTTGTGCAAAGGGATACTATTTTTGTAATGTTAATCGGCCTGGCAGCATTTGTATTTGATACCTTCGGCGGTGTTTTGCTTGCTAAATTCATGAATATTTTCCTGAAAAAGAAGATTAACCCCATGATAGGTGCGGCCGGTATTTCTGCCTTCCCTATGGCATCTAGGGTCGTGCAGAAGATGGCGCAGGAAGAAAGCCCCGGCAATATCATTATCATGCAGGCGGCGGGTGCTAACGTAGCAGGCCAGATATCCTCTGCTATAGCAGGCGGAATTATTATTAATCTGGTAACTAATTACTTATAGGAGGTAGGTTTATGAATGAAGATGTTATAAATGCATTAAAAATTATGGGATTCGGTATGGCCGGTATTTTTGCGGCGATTATCATAATTATGATTTGTGTATGGATATTACAGAAATTAGACAATGTTGGTAAGAAGAAGAAAACAGAATAAATAAAAAGGCTTCACAGGAAACTGTGAAGCCTTTTTTACGTGCGTTAGAAGATTCGAACTCCCGACCTTTTGGTCCGTAGCCAAACGCTCTATCCAGCTGAGCTAAACGCACAATTGTTGTTTTGCAGGTAAATATTTACACCTGCAACATTAAACATATTACATGGTATAGATAAAAATGTCAAGCGATTTATGAGATAAGAAATTTTATAATTAATTTAATAATTTAGATTAATTTGATTAAGAATAAAAATTAATTGTCATAAATAGGACAAGCTCAGCATATACATAAAAAAGCAGAGTGTTTTTATACACTCTGCCATTTCTACTGATTCAGATAAAAGAATTTTATCCCATGGTAACGGTAACATTGTATACGGTCTTTCCTTTTTCGTAAGGGATAATATGACCGTCTACCGGCTTGCCGTCAACAACCATGGATGCAACACCTTTTTCTACATTGGAAGGGTTCTTTACCTCGATATTGTAAACTCCTTCACGGAAGCTTCTGCTAAGCTTAAAATCACCGAAGTTTTTCGGTATACAGGGATCTATGCTTAATCCTGTATGAGTGGGGTATACACCCAAAATGTACTGGGAAATATTGATGAAGGTCCATGCCGCAGTACCGGTCAGCCAACTGTTTTTGGCTTCCCCGTGGAACTTAGCATCCTTGCCGGCAATCATCTGTGAGTATACATAAGGCTCTGTGCGGTGGATTTCACTGATTTCTTCCACATAAGCGGGACAAGTCTTGCGGTATATTTCAAAAGCACGGTCACCGCGTCCGATCACGGTTTCCGCGATGGATACCCAGGGGTTGTTATGACAGAAGATTCCTGCATTTTCTTTATATCCGGGTGGATAGGAGGTTATTTCCCCAAGCTCTAAATGATATCTGGTGTAAGCGGGCTGTAAAATCATAACACCGTACTCCGTGTCCAGCTTTTCTTTTACGGAATTTAAAGCCTTTTCTGCAAGACCTTCCTTTACGCCCACGCCGGCAAGTACACAAAAGCCCTGAGGTTCGATGAATATCTTACCCTCTTCGCATTCGTTAGAACCAACCTTGTTGCTGTAAGCATCATAAGCACGTACAAACCATTCACCGTCCCAGCCGTCTTTTAAGATTGCTTCGTTCATGATGGCAACCTCGTCACGGGCACGTTTTGCTTCGTCGGTATCGCCGAGGAGTTCTGCAAGCTGTGCATACTCTTCCCCGTATTTTACAAACATACCTGCAATGAATACGGATTCGGCAACCGGACCTTCACTGGGCCCGAAGGTTTGGAATGATTCACCGGGCTGCTGTGAAAAACAGTTTAAGTTTAAGCAGTCATTCCAGTCTGCACGGCCGATTAAAGGCAAGCTATGAGGTCCTTTATGGGTAATGATGTAATCTAAGGAACGTTTCAAATGCTCCATAAGCGTAGTTGCTATGGACATATCGTTATCATAAGGAACCATTTCCGATAAAATGGAGATATCACCGGTTTCTCTTACATAAGCGGATGTACCTGCAATGAGCCAAAGGGGATCATCGTTAAAGCCGCTGCCGATATCGGAATTACCTTTTTTAGTAAGAGGCTGATATTGATGGTAGGCACTGCCATCCGGAAACTGGGTGGATGCAATATCAATGATACGTTCCCTCGCACGATCGGGAATCAGGTGTACAAAGCCCAGTAAATCCTGACAGGAATCACGGAAGCCCATGCCACGGCCGATTCCGGATTCAAAATAAGAAGCGGAACGAGACATATTAAAGGTAACCATACATTGATATTGATTCCAGGTATTTACCATGCGGTTTACCTTATCATCACCGGATTCTACTGTATATTTAGAAAGAAGCTGCTTCCAATATGCTTGTAAGGTTGCAAAAGCCTTGTCCACATCAGCATCGGTTTTATAGCGGTTAATCATTGCAAAAGCAGGATTTTTATTGATAACACCGTAGGATTCCCATTTTTCCTCTTCGGGATTTTCTACATAGCCAAGTACAAATATATAGTTTTTGCTTTCACCGGGCTGTAAGGAAATATTAATCTGATGAGCAGCAATAGGAGACCATCCGCTTGCCATAGAATTTGTACAGGCACCGTTTTCAACGGCTTCGGGTAAATCGGCTCCGCGGTAGGCGCCTAAAAAGGCATCCCTGCTGGTATCAAAAGCGTCTGCTTGGGTATTTACGGAATATACCGCATAATGATTTCTTCGTTCTCTGTACTCGGTTTTGTGGAAAATAGCAGAATCAACTACTTCGACTTCACCTGTACTCAGATTACGTTGGAAGTTTTTCATATCATCATCCGCATTCCACAGACACCACTCAACATAGGAGAACAATGTGATATCTTTTTTTGAAGCGGAGTTGTTGGTAACGGTAAGCCGGCTTACTTCACAGGTATCCTCCATGGGAACAAAAGTAAGGACAGAAGCTTCCACATCATCCTTTTTGCCGGTAAAGCGGCTGTAGCCGATTCCGTGGCGGCATTCGTAAGCATCTAATTCAGTCTTGGAAGGCTGCCAGCCGGGATTCCAAACGGTATCACCGTCTTTTATGTAAAAGTATTTACCATTGGTATCAGCGGGAATATTATTGTAGCGATACCGGGTTAAACGTAGTAATTTAGCATCCTTATAAAAAGTATAGCCTCCGCCTGTGTTAGAAATCAAACTAAAGAAATCGTTGCAACCTAAGTAGTTAATCCATGGAAGCGGAGTCTTGGGTGTGTTAATCACATATTCCTGATTTGCATCATCAAAAAAACCGAATTTCATAATATGTTCTCCTTTTTTTATTTGTTATAATGTTTACGTAAACGTTTAAGTAAATAGAAACAACTATATATATGCCGAATTATACACAAGATATATGCGAAAAGCAATAGAATTATAAAGAAAATGTATAATAGTGATACAAAAAAAGTAAGCTAAAAAAAGCTAAAATAGAAGAAAAGGGGTAGTCCATTGTGCAAAACGATATAAACCATAACACAAAAACTGTATAAAGTTGCCAAAAGTATAAAAGTTGCATAAAAAAAAGCAAAAAAGTATTGCAAAAGTGTCAAACGTATTGTATATTAAGAATACGTAAACGATTAAGTTGTTTGCCAAACTGAACAAAGGTTACCGGAGAAAGATTGTGACAGACTTACCGTAGTAAGTCATTTAAGTACAGGAGGAAAATATACTTAAGGAGATACAACAAAAAGAGGTATTGTCATATGACTTCGATGAAGGATATATCCAAGGTGTGCGGCGTCAGCATTGCAACAGTCAGCAAGGCACTTAACAATCACAAGGATATTGGTGAGGAAACAAAATCGCATATACGTCAGGTGGCAAAGGAGATGAATTATTTTCCCAATTCCTCAGCCAGAGCCCTCAAGACAAACCGTACCTATAATATAGGCGTGTTATTTGTAGATGAGGCAAGAAGCGGATTAACCCATGACTATTTTTCTAACGTGCTGGACAGCTTTAAAAAGACAGTAGAAGAAAAAGGTTATGATATCACTTTTATTAATGCTAGTAAGACCGGTAAAAACCGCATGACCTATTTGGAGCATTGCAAATACAGAGGTTTTGACGGGGTGGTAATCGCCTGTGTGGATTTTTTTGACAAGGAGGTTGAACATCTGGTAAAGAGCAATATTCCATTGGTAACAATCGACCATATGTTTAATAACCGTTCAGCCATTATGTCAGATAATGTAACGAATATGAATGAATTGTTTCGTTTCGTATACAGTCAGGGACATCGCAGGATTGCATACATACATGGTGCGGACTCGGCAGTGACCAGAGCCCGCGTGTCATCTTTTTTAAAAACAGCGGAAGAGCTTGGAGTCGTTATCCCCGATGATTATATCGGAGAATCTGCGTATAGGGATACCAACAGAGCCGGCGAGGTAACGGAAAAATTATTAGCACTAAAAAGAATTCCCACCTGCATTTTATACCCGGATGATTTTTCCTGTTTCGGAGGAATCAATGTGATTAAGAAAAAGGGGTTGCGAATTCCGGACGATATTTCGGTGGTGGGTTACGACGGTATCAGCATTGGCAGATACATTGAACCGCAGCTTTGCACATTGTGGCAGGACACAAGCCAAATCGGAGCCCAGGCGGGAGAAAAGCTGATTAATCTCATTGAGAAGCCTAAGACTACTATTATAGAACAAATAGTTATTCGAGGTGAAGTGTATTACGGAAGGACCGTTAAAAATTTAAATTGATATTATAATTGCTCTGGCAATTTTAATATAAAACCTATTTATTACACACCAATAAGGGAGGAAAAGTAATGAAAAGAAAAGTAATAGGTATTTTACTTACAGTTGCAATGGTAGCTACAATGCTTACCGGTTGCGGCGGAGACAAAGGTACAAGCGGCGATGGCAGCAGTGCACCTAAGGACACAAAACCGGCAGTGGAAGATTCCAAACCGGAAGAAAGCAAACCTGAAGATGTTGCAGGTTACGTAGGCGAATTGGAAGTTATGCATTTCTCAACTTCTGAAGAATCAGAAGGCAACGGCGGTTCCGATGGTTTCCGTACTATGCTTGCTAACTGGAAAGACGCTAATCCTGACATCACTTTGTCAGAGAACGTACTTGCAAACGCAGACTACAAAACACAAGTTGCTACATTAGCAGCAGCTGGTGACTTACCTGACGTATTCCTGCTTCAGGGTATGAACACAATTGCATGGGCAGATCAGGGATTAACTCTTGATTTAACAGATTACATCAAGAATTCACCTTACTATGCTGATTACAACCAGGCTTATTTTGCACCGTTTACAACACCGGACGGCAAAATCTATGGTTTCCCTGTTCTTACAGGCGGTACTTGTACAGTAGTTATGTATGACAAGGCTGTTTGGGGTGATGAATTCCCCAGTACATGGGAAGAAGTTGAAGCTAAGGCTGCTGACATTATCGCAGACGGCAAAACTCCCATCGCATTTGGTAACAGCGGAAAATGGAATGCAAACTCTTGCTTCCTTTCTTCTTTAGGCGATCGTTACACAGGTCCTGATTGGTTCATGTCCATGGTTCAAAAGGGCGGCGCTAAATTTACAGATGCTGAGTTCGTAGCAGCACTGGCTGAAACACAGAGATTGTTCAATGAAACAGATCTCTTCAACCCTGACTTTAACGCAATCACCAACGAAGATGCAAGAGAGTACTACATCTCCGGCGAAGCTACCGCATTCATCGGTGGTAACTGGGACGTTTCTTATGTACATGCTACCGTAGAAGGTACAGATTTACATGACAACACAGGATTCGCAGTTCTTCCTCAGTCAGCAGATGCAACACATCAGAGAAACAGCCAGAATATCGGTTTAGGTTATGCAGTAGCAATCAATGCTGATTTAGCTAATGATCCTGCAAAATTGGCAGCAGCTGTTGATTTCGCTCAGTATGTAACAGGTCCTGACTTTGCTAACTTTGTAGCTACAAACTATGCTTTAGGCGGACTGACCAAGGTTGCTGATGTTGACTTAAGTGGATTTGATAAGTGGGATCAGGATTTCTACGCATACTCTTATATTGATACAGAAACATCAGAAATTTATGACTCTTATATAAGTGCTGCAGTATGGGATATCCTTAATACAGATATTCAGACAATGATGAATGGTGGTATATCTCCTGAAGATGTTGCAGCTAATGCACAGGCGGCATACGAAGCAAACTACTAATCAAAAGTCGACTGACTTAATTAACGAGTAAAATAATGCGGTACCAACCAAGCCTAGGCTTGGTTGGTACTGATATTATTAATAGGATATACGAACGTAATGATAAGGAGGATTAGAAGGGATGCCTAATGCCATAAGACCGAAGGGAAGAGTACTATTTGCTTATTTGGCAATTCCTGTAGTAATATTTATTTTTTCAGTATTTGTTCCCCTGATTACCGCTTTTGTTTACAGCTTTTTTGAGTGGAAGGGTGGACCCAACAAAACCTTCAATGGTTTGACTAATTATATAACTTTATTAAATGACAAAACGTTTTGGCTGTCCTTTAGACATAATATCTTTTTGGTAGTGGTATGTATCGTAGGGCAGATTGGTATAGCGTTTGTTTTTGTGTTAATGATTAATTCAAAACTTGTTAAATTTAAAGGAATACATAGAACCTTTGGATTTTTTCCCAGTACGATAGCAGCGGTTTCTATCGGCTTTATTTGGAGAATGATCTATGATTATAACCGGGGTATTATAAACTGGTTTTTAGATCAAATCGGCCGCTCGGATTTACAGCAGGTATGGTTGAATAACGAGAAGCTTGTAATGCTATTGGTTGCCATTCCGTTAGTATGGCAATATATAGGATATTATATGGTTATTATTCTCTCGGCCATTTCCTCCATTGATCAGGAGATTTTTGAAGTAGCGGAATTAGATGGTGCAAATGCAGTGCAGCGTGCCATTTATATCGTGCTCCCTCTTATTAAAAACACACTCCTTGTGTGTGTTACATTGTGTATAGCCGGTAATATGAAGGCCTTTGATAATGTCTATGTTATGACAGCCGGCGGGCCCGGTAATGCTTCCATGGTTATGGCAATGTATGGATATAATATTTCGTTTAATCAGTCCAATATGGGATACGGCAGTGCAATCTCGGTTGGTATCTTTGTAATGAGTTTGCTTGTTATTGGTGGTTCCCAATGGCTGATTGGACTTTTTACTAAAGAAAAAGAAGCATAGGGAGGAGGGAACAGATGGCAAAACAATATGAAATAACAAAAGTTGAAAAACATGATATGGGTATGAAAGTGAAAAAAGGCTTTTTAGGAGTTTTCCTGAATTTTATGCTGATTTTATTTTCACTGACCTGTGTATTCCCCCTTGTGTGGATGTTCTATTCCTCAATTAAAGAAAAAAGAGCCTTCAATGCGGATATTATTGGATTACCCAAAGTACCTACCTTGGAAAATTATAAGCGCATTCTTACGAATTCGGATTATCATTTGGGGCAATCTATGTTGAATAGTTTTCGTACCACAATTATATCTGTAGCAATCATTGTGATTTGTGGATTTATTGTGGGTTATATTTTAGCAAGGGTTAAATTTAAAATGAACAGAGTCCTCTATGCGATGTTCCTGATGGGAATGCTGATTCCCATTCACTCTTTGCTGGTTCCTATTTATGTAGTATTTATGAATGCAGGCTTATCTAATAAGTGGTATACGCTAATCATACCTTATGTAGCGTTTGGGTTTCCCATATCAATATTTTTGGTTGAGGGATTTGTCAAGGGAATTCCCACTGCATTGGAAGAAGCGGCTGCAATTGATGGCAGCTCCTTTACCAGAACATTATTCCAGATTATCATGCCGATTTGCAGACCGATTATGACTACGGTTGCAATTATTCAGACATTCGGATGCTGGAATGAGTTCTCATTTGCATTGGTTTTACTAAAATCCCAGACTCTACAGACAGTACCTCTTGCAATGACACAATTTACCGGACAGTTTGCTTCGGATTACCCTAAGATTATGGCAGCTATGTTGCTTACCATGTCACCCATCGTAATTTTATACTTCTGTTTCAGCAAACAGATTATCAAAGGTATGGTTGCAGGTGCGGTAAAGGGCTAAATTTTTATAAAAAGTTAATAATACCTTCTCTTACCTTTTATTTACGTATTATGAGGGGCATGTTATAATGTATAAATGTTATAACATGCCCTTTTTATTTATTTGATATAATACGGCATGAATGAGCATGCATATTATGTGAAAGAATAATGAATGGGTATATGTGATGTTTTTAGGAGGAATGTATGAAAAAGCAGGAATTTCTTGATAGCTTAAAACTGGCGCTTTCAAACAGGGTAAGTGCTTCTGTAGTGACTGAAAATATAATGTATTATGAAGATTATATTAATACTCAGGTACGAATGGGCAAAAGCGAGGAAGAAGTAATTGAGTTATTAGGTGATCCCCGACTTCTGGCAAGAAGTATAGCAGAAGCAAATAAGCGTGCGGGACTAAATCAAGCCCCGGAGGCTGAATATAGAAATGCAGGACCAAATAGCAGCAGCCAGTATACCGGTTACGGAGAGGATACGAATCAGCGTAAGGCGGTGCGTATGCCCGGATGGTTGATTGCTTTAGTAATGATAGCAGTGATTGTATTAATTTTTGCTGTAATATTTTCTGTGCTCTCTTTTCTGGCACCTATTATTCTTATAGTCCTCTTTATTTCCTTGATGGTAAAGTTGGTCCGAAGATCTTAGGGGAATTAAATAAATTAATTATTATATTTTTAATTAA
>CAZJAS010000061.1:0-12018 GCA_964544135.1 uncultured Clostridium sp.
CAAAAAAGGCAGGCAAAAATTTGCCTGCCTAATCAATCTCTTTTCTGTAGTTGATAACCCTATGCTTCTAACGCTGCCATATCAAGAGCTGCTGCTATTACCTTGTCCATATCATAATAGCGATATTGTCCCAGCCGCCCTCCAAAAAGAACGTTTTTCTCTTTTGTAGCCAGTTTCTGATACCCTTCATAAAGGGAATTATTACGTTCATCATTGACCGGATAATAAGGTTCATCTCCACGTTGCCATTCTACAGGATACTCTCTGGTAATAACCGTATCCGGCTGTGTGCCAAACTCAAAATGCTTATGCTCAATAATACGGGTATATGGAATTTTTCTTTCTGTGTAATTTACCACTGCATTTCCCTGATAATTATCACAACCTGGGATGAATTCATTTTCAAATCGAAGAGAACGATATTGCAGCTCCCCTAAGCAATAATCAAAATATTCATCAATCATTCCGGTATACAATACTTTTCCAAAGGTATCTGCCTTATCACCCTTTGCCGCATTTTGTGCAAGAAACTCCTTGTAGGATATCCCTAACTGTATCGGTATGTCACCTAAAAGCTTTTCAACAATCTGTGTATAGCCTCCCTTGGGAATACCCTGATAAGGATCCGAAAAATAATTATTGTCATATACAAACCTTAGAGGCAGCCGCTTAATAATAAATGCCGGAAGGTCTTTACAATCTCTGCCCCATTGCTTTTCCGTGTAGCCCTTAATCAGCTTTTCATAGACATCGGGTCCGACCAGTGAAAGCGCCTGCTCCTCTAAATTCTTCGGATTCTCCACATTAATAGCTGAAATCTGAAATGCAATCTTTTCTTTTGCCTCTGCGGGTGTTTTAACTCCCCACATTTTGCTGAAGGTATTCATATTAAAAGGCAGATTGTATAGCTCTTCCTCATATACAGCAATCGGTGAATTAATATAATGATTAAATTCCGCAAACTGCTGTACATATGACCATATCTTTTGATCAGAAGTATGGAATATGTGAGCTCCATATTTATGCACCCGGATTCCTGCTTCTTCTTCTGTATAAATATTGCCGGCAATATGGTTGCGTTTATCAATTACCAAACATGTTTTCCCTTTTTTGTGTACTTCTCTAGCAAATACAGCACCAAAAAGTCCCGCACCTACAATCAGATAATCATATTTCATTCCGCTCTCTCCACAATACTTTCTCTTGCTGCTTGCTTATTTCATCTTTTTAGGTTTCGCTTTATACTTATCAATCTGTACAAAATCATCCATAAGCTCCAAAACCTTATCCCTGCCATTCTGATTCAATTTCACATAATTCTGCATTACCCTGTTTTCTAAAAGCTGTGCACCCAAAGATGTATCTCTTTCCAAAGAGCTGAAATCGACCGGATTTAAGCTTAGCTTATCGCATATCTTAATCACTGTGCCATATGCCATTCCTTCTATACCACGTTCTAAAGCTGTAACAAGCGTGCTATAAGGAATATTCATCTCCATTGCGAACTGTCTTACACTTCTATACTGTCTTAAAATTTCTTTTTTCAAAACCTCTGCTTTCGTCATTAGAATCTCCTTTCCTAATATACAACATATTAATATACCATATATTAATAGATTACGTTATACCGTCTTTTTTTTCAATAGAGGTATTAGAAATTCATCAAAAATTAAGGTTTTATTTAGGAATAAAACATAATTGTGCTACAAAGTATCTTCCAATGTCCGCAAGCAGACGTAGCACAGATGAATGCAGGGACCTTGGAAATCCTTGCATGCAACGATGAGTTTCAAAATTAATAACACCCTGATATTCGATATCCCTCAATCCTCTTAAAAAGCCGTCCCAATCTGTTATGAGATTATTCCACCCTCTGGCAAAAGTATACGGCATGGTATGTAAATCACTGATACCATCATTATCATGTATATGCAGGATTTTAATTCGTCTTCCCATTGTAACAATCCCCTGATACAGATTTTTACCCAATATATTGGCATGCCCCACATCAAAACAAAAGCCAAACAGCTCTTCTCCTGCTAAAACATTCAGATTATCTATTAATGCTGCTGCCTCGCTAAAATCTGAACATATTCCTTCCATTAAATGACCATTAAATTCCATAAACATGTTTTCCAGACATATGACCAGTTGAAACTTTTTGGCCAGAGGAATCAATTGTTTAAACATATTTATATTGTAAGCTAACTCTTCCTTTTTACTGCAGTTATACGCTAAGGTATGGGGATGCACCACAATATATTTACCACCCATTCGTGAGCAGATGTCCATACAGTTTTCTGTTATACGAAGCATTTTTTCATTCACTTCATCCTTCCCTTGTTGTCTTAAGGGAAAGGGCGCATGCATTTGTTCAAATGTAAGTCCGTATTTGGCTGCCGCTTTTGCATGTGGCTTAAAGTCCTTCCAAATTTTCTCTATCGGTCTGTCTAAAAAATCATCAATTTCTCCTGCCCTTACCTTATTGCAGTTGAGATATTCATCAAAATTAAAATCTATGCAGTGAAAGCCTGCATCTTTTACCATTAAATAGCTTTCTTCCAAATGATTCCTGTCTATCGTACCCATAGATTGTACGCCTATCTTATTCATAGCTTTCTCCTTACAAATATAACACACTCATTGATCTGTTTAAAACTCCAGTACCCTATAACCTCCCACCTCGGCATCCACGGCTTCTACTGCATCCACCATCTGCCTTGCGATAATTTTGGGACTTACGGCTCCAATCTTACCGATTGGGGTATTATTCATTTCCGTAAGCATTTTAGGAGGCCTTGCCACAAAATATTGTTTTTTATCTCTATTCTTATAATAACTGCATTCCACAATATTTTCCACTACTGTTTTAACACAAATATAATCAAGCATGCTAACTGCTTCTTTTTTCTGAACGGTTGCAACGGAGGATAATACAATAATTTTACCCTGTGAGGCAACTATTTGCTGAAATATAAAAAAAGGATAATAGAAAATTTGCATTCCACTATTCATATAATTTTCAAATATAGGATAAGCCTCCGGATAAAATTCCATATTTCTAGAGGGTAGCGCAGCGCATAAGTATAATCGATCAATAACTGAATATTTTTCTTCTAAATATTTTTTTAATTTATTACAAGCATTATAATCGCTCATATTTCTTCTTACCAGCTCCACCTTATCAGAAGCCGTCAAAAGATAATGAAGCAATTCCAATGCAATCTCTTCACTATGATAATATGTTATAATAACCGTCGCTCCCGTAAATACATATTCCTTTGCAATTTCTGCACCTAACCCCTTGGTTCCTCCCACAATCAAAACAACCTTGTCCCGATTTGTTTCATTTATGATTTTACTCTCTGCTACCTCCAGCTTAAATATTTCTCTGACATATGCCTGTATCTCGCAGATAGCAACCATTTTTGTATCACAAAATATTTCTAATCTGTTTTCCAAGATTTTCATTGCCGGATTATAATTTACTTTTATAATCCTATAACTTAATATGTCTGCACCTGTTGACACATTCTTTACATCGAGTGATGCACGTACAAACAATGCACATTCTCCCGGGCTGACCATTCCTACCGCATAACTGCAAAGCTTCAGTATTTGGTTTAAGAATTCCTCTTGGCTTAAATCTTTTAAATCATTAGTATCCGGCTTATACTCACCCTCTATCACATAGGGCTCTTCTATTTCTTCCTCTGAAATAAAAAGGGCTGTACGCAGCATAGGAAGTTTAGATTTTACTGTATCACCCTGACTTTTATCCTCATTCCTTTTAATCTCGCCCACTCTTACTTCTATGAGCTTATTATGATTTTCTGTTAAATATAAATAAACTCCTTTTTTCTTTTCTTCCATAAAATGATAGTACTTTCGATTTAAGAAGATAGGGCTGTTAAATTTAATATCTAATTGCCCTGTACTAATATCATACTCTTTCAACAAAGCAATCACTCCCAGCATACCAAAAACTACCCTTTCACCGTAAATGGTAACCCGGGCATAGCTTTCATCCATATGTAAGGGATTCCTGTCTCCGCTTTCCTTACTAAACCGATCCAAATCGGTTTCTTCAAAGCTGATAGCATTCTCTCCGTATCGAATCATAAGCCCATCCTTTGCAATTAACTCATTTTACACTCTCATTAATTATATTTATAATATCACCGATTGAGTTCATCCCAACAATCTGCTTGGTTGTAAACTTAAGATTAAACTCTTTCTCCAATGCCAAAACCATTTGAATGTGCACCATGGAATCCCATTCTTCAATATCATCTCTCATGAGAGTAGCATCCAACACAAAGTCTTCGTCTTCAAAAACGTCCTTCAGAACATGCTCCAATCTTAATTCATTACTCATCCTTACACCTATCTGCGCGCTGCGGCACGCCTTATAATCAATAGTTGAATACGCCTTTTTTATTCAACTTTATAATTTTTATCATTCTTTATATAATTTTTAAATTCCAGCCCTTCCTCTATGTTCGAAACATATGGATTGTCTGCCTCTGCTGATTTTTGAAATCCCTTTTCCTCTAATATTCCCGGGATCATGGTGTTTCTTTCATTTGGCAGTACTGCAATGCTTAATTTGCTGCAGCCATGCTCTAATGCAGTTTTTATGAATTTATTTAACATAAATTCCTCTACCGTTCTCTTAAATACACGGCAGCTCATTGCCCATGCTTCCACAATGCAGTTTTTATCTTCTATTCTTAAGATAGCACAGGATATCATTCCATACTGGGCAAACTTGTCCTTCAAATTACATGTGAGGACAATTCGACCTTCCTCAATCAGCTTTAAGAGCTTTGCTTCTGTCAGCCTATAGCGTGTTGTATTAAACTGATTGGTTTTATTAAAGAGTTGGACTGTTCTGGATGTGCTGTCAGAATTTATCTGTTCAATTACACCTTCCATTGAGAGACTATTCAAATAATCTTCATAGGAATCAAAATTAGCTTGAATGGACTTCATCTTTTCTTCCGCCTTATATGAGCTTGTACGCCCTATATCTTCCTCTGTCACGGAAAGCCATTCAAAGTATTTCCCATGCTCCATATCAAGCACATAATTTGCAGGGTCATCAGACAGTTCGATTACCTCTACCTCCGGTAATACTTGCCTGACCAAATCTCTTTCTACAGGATTATCATCAACAAACACAATAGAATTCAGTCCAATGTTTAATGTATCAGCTATACTGCGTATATTTTCCACCTTGTTTTCCCAATTAGCAACAAAGCAACTGATATCTTCTAATTTAAGTATCATATTTTGATTTTTTATAAAAACTTCTTTTGCATACTCTTCATCATTTTTACTGCAGACAGCTAATATTATACCTCTTTCTTTTAAGCCTTTTAAATACTTTTGAAAATCTAAAAAAGCTTCACCAATGGGATCATCGGGGAAAATATTGACATTTTGTACCCCCGCTTCCTCTAAGATGCCTCCCCATATTGTTTGATCCAAATCAAGAACAATGCATTTTCGCATGATGCCGCAATAATTCATAATTTGCAATGCAACCTCTTCTACCGCCAGAGGAAGACAGTCATAAGACATATTGCTTTTATTTAAATAATAATTAGGGAAATCAAACCACTTTCTTTTTCCTTCTACAGAAGCAAGATATTCAAAATCCAATAAAGTTACATATTTCTTCTTTTTTATCTTCATACCATAATTTAATAATTCTAAATAGGTTTGGTGGCTCCATGAATAATTTCCTTCCAAATTACCCATTTTTCTTTCTATCGGTATCACGAAATTTGTCTGCAATATGCATGATCCGTTTTGGTGGAAAATTCTATCCCAAATCATCTCATATCTGCCTATTTCCTGCCATACCATTTCCCAAATTTTTTCATTGGCAGCATACATTGGGGGATAATCCTGAATCTCCCTGTATCCGGTAAATAATACCGTAATATCAGGATGGAAGCTGTTATACTCTGATTTCTCATCCATTACATCCATTTCCATGCCATTATAATTTCCGATAAAAATATAAGATTGTATTTCACTTATTTGCAAACAATATTTTAGTATCATTGCAAAATACTGAAGACTTCCCGTTCCCAACAAGGCAATTTTTAACATAGGCTTTTCAGGATTAATTTCTTTTTCTTTCCCGGCCTTTTTTATTCTCCCCATAATGGTGATAAAATCCTCGCCAAGCACCTTTCTAAGTCCTGTACTTTCCATATTATTCTCCCAATCCATTCTAATCTTTTATGTAAATGATAACATACTATTCTTTTAAGGTCATTTTACCGTATCTGCTCACCAGTTTTGCCCCCACTGCATTCAGAAGTGCAACTCTTTTAGGCTCCACCACAAAGGTATAAACAAGCTTCTCTTCCTCTAATAATTCATTCACCAAAAAGCTTTCCATTAAAAATCCCAGACTGCTCTTTCTGTAATCGGGATGCACAATCAGCCCACTGGTCACGGCAATATTTTCATATTCCGCATATGTGGCAATATGGGCAACTATTTTGTCATCCTGCTTGATTATAACATTTCTCCCCATCCCTGTTAAGAAGCGCTCTTTTAACTGCTCCTCGAGCATCTTTTCCTGATAATTTGCATGGAAAGAATCATCGCTATAAATAAGGTCTGAAATCTCTGCCATATCTTCTACCGTAGCATATTCAATACTTTCGACCTCATCAAATTCTCTGTAGGCATCAATCTGAAAAACCATTCCTAAGGTACTATTATACTGTTTTCCCAAAGGTATGGTCAAAGCCTGTATTATATCATCCTTACCGGATATCATACTTGCTTTTTCTTGCTTTAGTAATTGTATTAACCATTCCTGATTCCAAGTATCCCCATGGGCATATAACTGTATATTGTTATAATATTTCATCACCACAGCAAGCAGTTGATTCGTTTTCTGTTCTCTTTCAATCCAGACCTTCATATTAGGATTTTCCAGTCCATATTTTTTAATATCGATATACATATAAATGCAATCTGCAAGGTTTTTCGTTAAATATTCCAAAATTTCTTCTATATCGCTTACTCTTGCTTCCTTCATGTATTTTACCCATGCGTATCACAAGCTTGCTTGAGATATGCCCTTTCTTCTCATCCTTCGCATGCTGCATTTGTGGCATTAATATTCATATAAACCATCCAATTGTATCTTATCGGGCAAATGATGGTTGACTCTTTGTCTTGGCAATGGTAGTTTCATATAGTCCTTGCCATAGCAATGTTGTAAAAAGTCATCATACTCCCTAGGTGCAGGAAATTTATGACCTTCAAACTCAACCTCGCATATATCTTCAAAATATTTCCTTTGATTAAACCCTTTCTTGTACGGATTTCTAATCACACATAGATATGTCAGATATGGGCCCGGCTCCTTAACCAGATTGGCCATACGGTAAAAAGCCCCGTAACTTTTTTTGTTTGAGACTTTTGTAAGTAATTTATAATAGGCTCTTAAGATTTTCTTCTTTTCGCTGCCGCTTCCCATATGCGCCCATGTCATCGTCTTAAAGAACCGGCATATCTTATCTTGAAGAAAAAATAATATCCTGCTCCTGGGACTATTAAAAAAGGGTATAATATCAATGGCAATTCCACGGTGGGTATTAAACTGCTCTCTTCCGCCCTTTATATACGTGGTTCGATTCCTTTTAATCTGATAAAGCACCAGATTATTATCAATATCAGTTTCCTGTGTCCGTAGGAAAAATTTCGATTGATCCATTTCCTTTTTAGCAGCTTTCTCAAATTTTATCCATTCATCATTGAGTATAAATATATCAATATCATCATCCCAGGGAATAAATCCTTTATGCCTTACCGCTCCCAGAAGGGTTCCTGCCGCCAAAATATAGGGAATCTCATATTTCCTGCAAATACGGTCAAACTCGCATAAATTTTCCAAAGCAACCAGCTGTACTCTTCTGATTGTTTCCGGTCCCTCCAATATAGCCCGATTTGCTATATTACCCATTACTCTTTCTTTCTCACTCTTAGAATAACAATCCTTTAACCATCTGCCTTTTTCCTTTAAACAATAAACATCAATTCCATCAAACCGGCATCTGATTGTATTTCTATAAGTTTCTGCCAAACACATTATGCCGTTTAGCGAAATGACGGAAGGTATTAAAACATATTTGGATGGTATTGCACCATAGACAGAAAGAAACTTAAAAAACTCGCTCATCTCCTGTTCTTTCTCTCTTTTCCGTCGACACCATATTCTTTTTTTTAAGGACCTTAAATTTTTTTTAATTCCTTTCTGAAAAGGTACCGGTGCAACAGCCTCCAGACAAGAATTGTAATATTTGATTTTTCTTTTAAGGCTATTATATTCTGATAGGGTATTTCCCCCATAAATGACAGGGTATGCTACTATGAAATAATCATAATAGGGTTTGTCCTTCTTACGTTCTTCGGGTAGTTTCACACGGCTTTCCATACAAATGTGGGTGTAAAGAGCATTAAAATCCTTACTGCTTTTTCTGTTAAACAGATAAAGAACCCCGTCTCTATCATCCTGAATCAATTCCATTAGCTTTATGTAATCCGGATACAAAAGTCCGATTGAAATATTTTTCAGCCAGTCTGATTTTCCTTCTTCCTCGGATTGTGATAATAAGGTATCAAATAATAAGGTATATTGAATTTTATTTTCCTCGCAGATTCGATTCACTATCTTTAATATATCCAACACCTTTTTTCTTCCCCTTGGTTGAGTTTCTGTCATTTTATCCTCCCACTTGCAGCTTATTTAAATTTTCCTAGTTTATCCTTATGAAATAGTATTTCTTACCAAACATCTAAAAGCAGTTGATTATCCTTTTATTCTGCGTCCCATACCTGCTGCCAATAATATTGCCTGCATACTAATCCCTCTTTCTCAAAAAGTATTTTTCAGATATTGGTATATCTCTTCTCCTGCCATCCCTTCTTTATTCGGAAATGCATCCCACACAGCCTTCATCCGGCTATCATACAGCGGATCAAGTCCGTTGAGCACATTATCCCGAAACTCTTCAAAGGTAATTCTATCTTGACCCAATCTAAAATAATTAATATTACGATTTAAGGGCGCCTTCTCTGCCAACTCCTCTGAGATTTTTTTCTGAAATATCAAAACCGGCTTTTCTGTCACCATATATTCATTAATCAGTGAACTCCAAGTTGATAGCAATGCATCCGAGCAATAGAAGGCAGTATTATAATCACCGGTCTCATCCACAATACCATTATCAGCCTCTCTTACCGTCTCTTCAAAATAATTTACAAAGGGAAGGCATTCGGGAAATCTAGCTTGCAGCATACTTTTAAGCAAAGGATGCGGACGCCATATTAATGCACAATCTTTTTTATTAATAAAGACATCTAATATTTCTTTATGAAACCTGACCCCATAATTATCTTCCGAACCCGCATAGAGATAAGCCTTTGGCAAATAGGATAAATGAGTATTCAATAAAAATACTTTTCTCCCTTTTATTTTATCCTGCCATTCAAGGGGAACTTCCTGCTGTTTCTTAAGATTTTTAATAATATTATCTATTTTCGGGGAACCGCAAGCCAATACCTGATTGCTTGGTTTACCGTACTCAACAAATAGCTGTTTTACTTTTTCAGATTGCGCTATCACATAATCCGCATGCAATACTCCCGGAGTTTCAAACATAAAGCCTTGTGATTTAGGATTAAATCCTCCTACTGTAAAATAGGGACTGTAAATCAACATCCCGGTATGGTTTTTTATATTAGAAGAATAATAATATTTGGGTACTCTGGTTAGATTATTGCTGCCATCGTATGGGTTGTGGATCAATATGATATCCGGATGGTTCTCTTCGATTGAATAATTATTATAATCTGTTATTTCTATATCTTTGGGAAATCTATCCCCTTCATATAAAAACCTGATATTCTTGACATCTCCAATATCATAATATGGAATGGGCATTACCTTTACCCTACAGTCACTATCCTTTGTTGCCGCTTCCCAAATAGAGGCTAAGCTGGTCCACATATCCGCTTTATATGGCATAAATAAAATTTCTAATTTATCTTCTTTGATTTCATTCTCTATTTTATCATGTATTAGCTTAATTCTAATTTCCATTTCTTTAAAAATTTCTTGTTTGTGAGGCATATCTTCTGCTATGCTGTATTGATATACATCCTCACAATATTTCTCCAAGGCACGAATAATATCCTCGTTTTCACCTGAGCTTTCAAGGAAACCTCCGATTGCGATCGCTGCCTCCTGTAACCCGGGCAAACAATCATGATACCCCTTAAAGCCGGCTGCACTCAACAATTCATGCATTTGTACAATTGTTTCAAGAAGCTCCTTTATATTCCGTTTCAAATATCTACGCATCTTATTTCCTTTCGTGTTTAACAGGTAAATTTACCCATTTTTATATACAAAAAAACCTGTTGCACATACAGCACAGCAGGATCTCATTACTCTTGTGCCTCCGTGCAACCATTTTACCCTAATCCATATATTATATATCGGTATGATTGTCTAAAAGCATTATATGATTCCGGTCCTCTTTTCTTTTAGTAAAAAGAATGGTAAAATAAAATCATGTATACTACTCATGGCTGATTTTGCTTGCAGCATGATTCGGCCCCCTCAGAAAGGATAAAAAATGGTCCCCATTTCAATTTGTATTATAGCAAAAGATGAAGAAAAACATATGGAAGCATTTCTATCTTCCATCAAAAAACATATGGGAAAATACCCCTATGAACTGGTTATCGTAGATACCGGTTCTACGGACCAAACCGTAGAAATCGCAAAGCGCTATACCAAAAAGGTCTTTCATTTTAAATGGATTAATGATTTCAGCGCCGCAAGAAATTATTCCTTACAATGCGCTTCTTATAATTGGATATTGGTTTTGGATTGTGATGAATATGTTGTAAATATAAAGACCGAATGCTTTGAACAGATGATGGCGCAGTATCCTAAGGGAGTGGGTCTGATTACACGCAAGAACCACTGTTGGACCAATGGCAGTGACCGTATTTTTACGGATGATGTGTATCGTTTTTTTAATAAAAAATACTATCATTATGAAGATATTATTCATGAGCAATTATGTGCATATGATTCACAATCCTATCAATTAGTGAATATACCGATCACAGTTGAGCATTTTGGATACAGCGGCACTCTGGAAGACCTTCATGAAAAAGCCCAGCGTAATAATGATTTGCTGTTCTTGATGTTGGAGCAAACACCCGATGATCCCTATCTTTATTTTCAAATCGGGCAATCCTATAATCTGGTAGGTGATGCTCAAAAAGCCTGTTACTATTATGGCAAAGGGTTGGAATTTGATATCAATCCGGAATTAGAATATGCACAGCTTATGGTGATAGCATACGGATATGCACTCTTGGATTTGGAACGCTTTGAAGAAGCTCTTACATTTGAAACGATCTATGAAGCATATGCAACCTCTGCTGAATTTGTTTGTCTTATGGGACTTATTTATTTAAAAAACAGATTATATTTAAAAGCCATGACTGAGTTTTTAAAGGCTACCACATTTAAAACCGTTGATGTGGAAGGTGCAAATACTTTTACTCCCTTATATAATATGGGTTATATCAATGAGCTTTTGGGTAATAAAGATGCGGCCATTACATTATATGAAAATTGCGGTAGTTTTCAGCCTGCCCTGAATCGGCTTAAAGTTTTGAAGGGTTAATATCATAGATATGTAAGGATTACACATTGGAATAAAGTTCAACAGTTAAACTTTAAATTCCTGTATATTATAGATACATAAGAATTACACACTGTAAAAAGGGATTGGCATTCGCCAATCCCTTTTCGGATAGTCATAACAATTTAGCTTACTGTAACAGAGACAATACTCCTTGGTTAGCCTGGTTAGCCTGAGCCAACATAGCCTGACCTGCCTGAGCCAGAATATTGTTATTCGCGTATTTAACCATTTCTGTTGCCATATTGGTATCACG